>JAISPL010000005.1:0-47500 GCA_031274925.1 Syntrophobacterales bacterium
CCCCTTATAAGCAACGGCATATACACCATACCTTACTTAAGAAGGGAAAAACTATGGGACATGTATTACATGCTCACGCCAGGACAACTCAGGTAGTGCGTAGAGAAATAATAAAATAGTCAAGAAAGCCTGATAAGGCTTGCAGTACATTATGGCGTGAACCTAAAAACTATTGAGAGATGGAGAAAAAGAGACTTTGTCCATTTGATGTGCCTATGGATCCTAAAGTCATCCGCAAGCCAGGTTGAAGAAGCCTCTATTGTGATTGCCTGTATATTTGCTGCATGACTCCATCCCTGCATCGTTGGATTGTCATACGGAAACTGTCAAAGTTTGCATGATAAATCGACGAGAGCTTTAAGCCCAAGAGTTTTCGACTCATGATTGTAAGCAAGCCTGCGCCTTGATAGACGGTTTTACTGCGGAATGGCTGCTTGCCGACAAGAGATCATTAAAGGAAGAATCGTAAGCAGCATCGGGGATACGATGAGGATCTCTACAAACTGCGCCCCTTAGTCGAAAATACGTTCTTACTTCTCAAGCGTTGGCGTGGTATTGCTCTTGATACGCAAAAAATACTGCCTCCTTCGCTGCCGCTGTTCAAATCCTTATGTATTTCTATTTGGGCTGGTATCCTTTACTTGACTATTGGCGGGATTAGCCAATAAGGTGACGTAAAATGAGAAAATGAATCATTCTTTTTCAGACCTAACAGGAATGAGCGTTACAGTCCGCGGTAACATGGCATAATAAATCGAATAAGATCAGCCTAATTGAGGGATAGCGGATTGTCAAAGAGAGAACCGCAGTCATGAGGGACCTGTGTACAGAGTAGATGTGTATGCGGCACCAAAACTGTGGCATAGATTTTTTATTGACAAACCATGTAATCTTTCGCTACGCTATTTTAATATACAAAACAAAGTTTGCTATGCAAAACGTTGTGAACATGAAAGAGCAAGACAGAATAATCCTTTTAGGCAATATTTTGCTCCTTTGGGCAGCGTCATGTGGCTTATTAAGCGGAGGGAGACGAGTGTATGCTGGCCGTACCAGTTCACGGGCAGTAATGGCACGGAAAAAGATGTTGGTTCAAACCTGACAATTTTGTGGAAAACATGGTCTGCGCAAAGGCAGATGAAAGCCGGCGTTGATAATGACGAAGGATGAAGAAATAATGCAGGGAAAAAGCGCGATTGCAAGAGGTGCCCGGGAAACTGGAGCGATGGTCGTCGTCTTATACCCCGAGACACCTGGTGAGATACTGAAAGCGATTGCCGACAACTACCAGGAAATTTATGCTAAATGGGCGAAAAGGTGTCCGTAGTGTACGGGGCCGCCACGGAGGATTAACATACGCGGTATCGTCAAGAGCCGCCAACGATTGAAATTGCAAACAGAAAGCAGTGAACGATGGGGAGAACCAAAATGAGCGGAGTGGGTGCGGAAACGGAAGAAATGAAGAAGACCGAATATACTTCTCTCGTTCCCGCAGTGGACCAGGCATCAAGAATCCTAATCTGTCTTGCGAAAACACCTTCCTTCAAGATGAATCTCACAGATATTTGCAAGAATGTTGGTATACATAAAAGCAAAGGATATGCTATTCTTAATACCCTCCTGAATTTCAAGTTTGTAGAGCGAGACGATGAAGGTAAAACATATACCTTGGGACCGGGGCTGATTTCCCTGTCCCGGAGGGTCCTTGATAACTTGGAATACCGGGATATGGCCGGGCCTTTCCTGGAGAGGCTTGCGCAACAGACAGGCAGTACTGCCACCTTCGGTATAGTGAATGGAAGAAACTTCATCATTATCGCGAAACGGGAAGGAGACAGACATGCGTTTCTCACGATACGGGTGGGCTACCAACTGAGTATCACCCACGGGGCGGTGGGAAAAGCTATCATTGCATGTGTGCCTGGCGATGAGCGCGAGGAAGTGCTCAGCCAGGAGAAGCTTCTTTTTCACGGAGACCCTTCAAAGTTGGACAGGAACCGGCTTGAAACCGAATTTGAGGAGTGCAGGAAAGCCGGCTATGCTCTTGACTTGGGCGAGATGTTTGCCGGACTCAATGCTGTTGCCGCTCCGGTATTCGACCACGCAGGCAAGCCGACAGGGGCCCTGCTCGTCACGGGGAGCTTCTCGAAATCGTTGGCCCACGAGTATGGGGTTAGGGTGGCCGAGTGTGCGAGGGAATTTTCGACGACACTAGGTGCAGACATTGAAGAGATATTCAAGAGACCTGCAAAAGAAGATTTGAAAGATGAAGCTTTATCGCAACGTACGCAGGGTTTTGGACTCCGATAGTTCGAACAAGGGGTTCAAATGGGAGCGGTATTAGTCTATAAAGAATGTATTGTGATGACGCTATCTTTATTAGATTGGATACTCCTCTCGAAAAAGCGAGAACCATCATAATATGGCGGCAGTTTGACGAGAAAGTCAACGAGGTCTGTAAATGTGCTTATCGGAAAAGGCATAAAAAGGCGACAAGGTCGTGCATTTTATGAATAACTCTATCACTTGGTTTGCAGTCTGCTTTGGATTAGTCCATCTAGGTGCGTGGATCGTGTCTTACAACTTTCGTTTCACGAATGATGACGTCAAATACTATACGGGCGTAGCGGAGCCTGATTTGATGATATCTGGCGACGCATTCAATGGCCGCCGGAGGGACTCATCTGCGCCAGAAGAGACGCGCTGTTTTGCGCTGAGTGAGTCCTTCATGAATCCCCTATTGGCCGGTACGTCTATGCCGGAGCTCAGTGTGGAACTTTTTTCACCGATCCATGATGGTTTTACTTTACTTCCGGAACAACGGGGTAGCCTAAGCCTATCCCCTTATTGTGCGCCCGTTTGAATACACAGAATGCCTGCGCCCACGAAGTGCAAAAGGCTATAAAAGGTGTTTTCGGTGAGGATGTGTCGGCATCCCAAGGCAAGATTGAGAGGGTAAGACTGAGGAAACAGTTTATAAGCATGGCAGAAGTTTTTAAGGTTAAATGATTCAGGAAGGAACATTCCCGCATGAGTGTCGATGAGGCGAAGTTCTTCTTCGAGACTGCCGACCACATCGGATCGGGTATGTGCTGGCGTGTTTTTGCAACACAATTAAAATCTTTATTTAGGGGGTTGTTATGAACAAAAAGTCAGTGGTTACGGTGGTTCTAGGCATCTCGTTTGTGTTCTTCTGTCTTGCTGCTTTCCCGGCAATTTCGTCGGCACAGAAGGCAATAACTCTCAACTACTCCAACTTTTTCCCCGCGCCTCACAAAAGCAGCGTCGCTTCCGAGCAGTGGTGCAAAGAGATTGAGAAAAGGACAGGCGGTAAGGTAAAGTTTGCCTATTTCCCCGGTGGAATTCTCACACCCGCTGCCCAGACGTATGATAATATCGTAAAAGGGATAGCGGATGTGGGTTGCAGCGCTCTTGCATACACAAGGGGAAAATTCCCTCTTATGGAAGCGACAGATCTTCCGTTAGGGTACAGGAACGGGACCCAGGCAACGAATTTGATAAACACCTTCTACTCCAAGTTCAAACCAAAAGAACTTGACGACGTAAAGGTTCTTTATTTCCACGCTCATGGACCCGGCATACTCCATACGAAGAAAGAGGTAAGCAAGCTTGAGGATCTGAAAGGGAAGAAGATACGCGCCACCGGCCTTGCCGCAAAGATAGTGGAAGCCCTTGGAGGCGCTCCGGTAGGGGCCACCATGCCTGAAACCTATGATGCGCTCCGGACTGGCGTTGTCGACGGTTCACTGGCCCCGTACGAAGCATTGAAAGGCTGGAAGTGGGGAGAGGTGGTGAGCTTTACGACCCTGAATTATGGCGCTGCGTATACCACCGGGTTTTTTGTCGTTATGAATAAGACCGCATGGAATTCACTGCCTCCTGATATTCAGAAAGTGTTTGACGAGGTAAGCAAGGAGTGGATCACCGTGCATGGCAAGGTTTGGGATGAGATCGACAAAGAGGGCCGCGAGTTCGCTAAGGTTAAAGGGCTGAAGGAAATAGCTTTCTCGAAAGAGGAGAATGCGCGCTGGGCGGCAAAAGTGAAGCCTCTTTTTGACGAATATACGAAAAATGCGAAAGCAAAAGGGCTGCCAGGCGACGAAGCCTTGAAATTTTGCTTCGACTTTTTGAAAAAGTAAAGAGATAGATCCGAAAGCCACGGTACTGTGTCGGAGATATCACAGGATCAGGACTGAAAGGAACATATCTGATAATTGAAATATGGCGGTGAACGGCCCGTCTGTAATGTGTGGGAGTTCACCGCCATATTTTATGACACGGCATCATCTGCGGAACCCAAGACAGCGGCTGAAGACCGGTGACGGAATTTGCCTGCCTGACGTTGGTCATATCGGTATAGGGATTATGATGGTAATTTCTCCGATACTAAGGACCTTCACTTGATTTTGTCTATAATACCGTCCGAATCCACAATCAATACGGGCCGGACATGGACCTTGCCTATTCCATCAAGAACAGCTGCGTTCGGTTTCCAGTCTCTAAAGAGTAATGATATTAGCCTGTTCTTAGACACATGGAAACCAGAACAAAGCTTCCGGCAACAATCCACCGGACCGATTATATGCCTGAATTTTCGTGAAATGCGCAACTTAGGCGACGTCAAGATTTGACGTGCTGGAAGGCAAGGCGGGTCCGCGGGAATTTCGAAATTTAGGCCCATGGGGTGAGCTATTTGGACACACGGCCTTCATGCTGTATCTGAGATGGAGAAGAAAAGGCTGTGAACCTATGGCCACAAGATACGGTACTGTAGTATAATTATGAATTGTCCGGCCCCCTTGGAGCGAAATCGGTTATATATATTTACCGGACCGGAGGGGGCGGGAAAGAGACAGAACTTCTTAAGGAGTGTAAGCGCAATGAAAGATTTCAAACCGTTCACCCTTGAAAAGAGAACTGTCGGAACCCTTGCTGCCGCGCTCGACAGGCTCGAGGCAGGTTTTGCGGGGCTGCCGCCAAGTGAAGACCGATCCATCAACTATGCGTCATTAGAGCGAGTGCTCTTTGAGGTGGCAGACAGAATTCACGATAATTATCCTTACTTCCATCCTCTTTACGCGGGTCAGATGATGAAACCGCCCCATCCGGCGGCAAGGGCGGCTTATATGCTGGCTATGTGGATAAATCCAAATAATCACGCCCTTGATGGAGGACGCGCCAGTTCGGCAATGGAGAAAGAAGCAGTGAGGGACCTTGCCCGGATGATCGGGTGGGATAATCATCTAGGCCACCTGTGCAGCGGGGGCACCATGGCGAATCTGGAAGCGCTGTGGGTGGCAGGACAACTCAGTCCTCGCGCTACCGTCGTTGCCTCGGCGCAAGCCCATTATACCCACGGGCGCATAAGCGGCGCGCTCAAGCTGGATTTTGAGGCTATTCCCTGTGATCGTTCCGGAAGAATGGATGTAGCCGTACTCGAAAGCCGTCTTCAAAGAGGAGGGGTCGGTACAGTTGTCGCGACCGTCGGTACCACGGCGTTAGGGTGCGTCGATCCGTTGCCTGAACTGCTCAACCTTCGTGAGCGGTACAACTTCCGTCTTCACGCCGATGCGGCATACGGAGGATATTTCGGTCTTGTCGACAACCTGAGACCTGATACGCGTCTCAGCTATGACCGGCTTCACGAGGTGGATTCTTTGGTGATCGATCCGCACAAACACGGTCTCCAGCCATATGGATGCGGATGCGTGCTTTTCCGTGATCCCTCCGTGGGAAGATTTTACCAACACGATTCTCCTTACACCTATTTCAGCTCGAACGAGCTTCACCTGGGTGAAATAAGTCTTGAATGCTCCCGTCCTGGGGCGGCAGCTGTCGCGCTATGGGCGACACAGCGCGTGCTTCCCCTTGTAAGAGATGGGGAATTCGCTCTCGGGCTTTCCAAATCCCGTGCGGCTGCACGGGCATTTTACGACAGGCTGCAAGTGGATTCGCGGGTTATGACGCCCTTTGCGCCTGAGCTGGACATAGTTGTATGGACGCCCAGGACATCCAAGGTAAGTGAGTCATCCGAGATGGCTCGTATGATTTTTTCGCTGGCCGCGGACCGAAATCTGCACATAGCTTTGGCCGAACTGCCTGCCTATTTCTTCGATTTCCAGGGCGCCGATATTGAAATGGACAGAGAGACAGTCACCTGTCTGCGCTCGGTTCTCATGAAACCGGAACATCTTGACTGGATTGATCGTATATGGGAAATCCTCAATCAAGTGACGGATGAAGTGATCAAAACGCGATGAGGGGGGGAACCAAGGTATCACGTAGGTGTGCGATTCCTTATCATTGAATGGGAATTGATTCATGAAAACAGTGGCGCTATTCGCAATGAAGGCAGGGGCCCGGCGCCGATGGAGATGCACCGGAGACAGGCTATGCGACAGGAGAAACCGGATGTATCGTACCTTGCAATCCAGGAGGCATGACGAAGCGGACGACTTTTCATGGAAGCAAAACCGGTAAGTTTTTATGGGGAGATAGAAAGATTGCCGAAAGCTTTCCGCTGTGATTCTATGATGTGACAACGTCGGTATCATTGGGTCTAGAGTTCAGGCAAGACCACTTCGTCTTGTGACGCATGGCAGGTTGCCTCCAGGATTTTCATTCTCTCCTGATAGGATTATGTCTCCCGTAAGCTCCCTCTCGGGAGGAGAACGCAATCACTTTCTTCTTGCGAAACTTTTTGCTTTCCCTCTAATGTGTTGGTACTTGGCTCGCCTGCCAACGCCTTGACGCGGAGACGCTGGAGTTGTTGGAGGACCGGTTCTCAATTACAACGGCACGGCCCTAATGGTTATCAGGGCCGTGAATTTTTCAATAGCGTGGTTACTTTCATGATTGCTTTCGAAGGGAAAGTCTCTTGGAAGAGTATGCAGGCGGTTATGATGACTGGTTAAGACAGTGAGCGTCGCCAGAGTGCTTTCGCGACCCGGGCTGTCGGAGGAATAATGGCAGAAGAAGGGAAAACAAAGAGCACAGGGGATTTGAAGTCATGCCGCCAGGAGACCGGAACCATGGAGGAAGAGAAAGAGTAGGGCTTCTTGGCGGACCTAGGCTCTTATGAGTTCTGCGTGAGCCGCGATCTAATCAAGAAAATGGGGTAAATGCCAAACTGGCGACCATCGAAAAGAACCTTGATCGCTCATGCCATCCGGCGGTATACCCTGAAGTCTGGTCCTAAGACTCCAAAGAAAGCCCAACATGAACAAGGAGGATGCGTTCTCTAAAGCTTTAAAGCCTTGAATCGCTTTATGGCTTCCCTGATCCTGTCTTCACCAATCGTGATGGAAACCCTGAAATACCCTTCGCCTTCATCACCGAACCCGCTGCCCGGAGTGACAACGATGCCGGCCTCTTCGATCAGTTTTTCGCAAAAATCGGCCGAATTGTAGCCCTTAGGGACCTTTGCCCATATATAGAAAGTGGCGCGGGGCCTTTCCGTTGAGATGCCAGCCGACAAAAGTCCATCCACGACCAAGTCTCTCCTTCTCTGGAGCGTCTGTTTCATCTCGGCCACAGAACTCTGATCGCCGGTCAGGGCCTCAATTCCGGCATACTGTATAGCCTGAAAGACACCTGAATCAATGTTTGTCTTTAATTTACCGAGGTTTTGTATGGCATCTGTGTTACCCACGGCAAAACCGATACGCCAGCCTGTCATGCAGTACGTTTTTGAAAGGGAGTGGAATTCAACTGAGTACTTTTTTTCTTTATCGAATTCAAGGATGCTCCGCGGGTTGTATTCGTCGTAGGCGATCTCGCTGTAAGCGGCGTCGTGGCACACGAGGATATCGTATTTCGCGGCCGCATAAAGAGCCTTGGCGTAGACCTCGTTATCGGCATGAGCTCCCGTGGGATTATTAGGATAGTTAATGAACATCAGCTTTGCCTTACGCAGCACTTCTTCCGGTATGAGGTCGAATCTTGGCAGATACTGGTTTTCCTCCAGCAAGGGCATGATATAGGGAATGCCCCCGGCCAGGAGCGTCATTATTCTGTAAACAGGGTATCCCGGTGAAGGAACGAGTGCCATGTCACCGCTTTCTATATAGGCCCACGGAATATGTGCAATCCCTTCCTTGGAACCTATAAGGGTGACGACCTGAGTGGCAGGATCAAGCTCTACCCCGAACCGTCTGAGATACCAGTCCGAAACGGCTGTCCTGAACTCTAACATTCCCTCGTAGCTCGGGTACCGGTGGTTCTTCTGGTCAGCCACTGCCTCCTTCATACGCTCCACGATGTTCCCTGGTGTAGGGATATCGGGGTCTCCAATTCCGAAATCTATCAGATCAACTCCTCTGTTTCTTGCCTCTGTCTTTTTTTTGTCAATCCGGGAGAACAGATAGGGGGGGATCGTCTCCACTCTTGATGCTGGTTTGGCCATTGATGCGCTCCTCAACAAGTTTTTTGCCATATTCATTAATGTTTTTTTGAGGTAAAGTAAAGCCTTTTTTGCAATGTCATCTCTGTATCCTCTCTGGAACAGGTGATTTTATTTGAAACCTCCTTTCGTATGTGTAAAAATAGACACGGTGAACAGTTTCTTAAAAATGATACCCCAAGATTTTCCTATTACCGAGCGGCCTTACGAGGAGATGGCAGCGAATGCAGGGGTGAGTGAAGAAGAATTCCTTGAACGGCTGGAGAAGTTGAAGAAAGAAAGCGTGATAAGAAGAGTGGCGGCTATTCTCTACCATCGGAAAGTCTTGTATACCCATAATGCCATGGTCGTATGGAAGGTGGACGAAAATGAGACCGAGAGGATAGGCTGGGTCATGGCCTCATTCCCTGAAGTCAGTCATTGCTATGAGAGGGATAATGGAGGATTCTGGGAGTATACGCTCTATACCATGATCCACGGAAAGAATATGGATAACTGCATGGACACGGTGAGGCGAATATCGGAGAAGACCGGAATAAAAGAATTCGAGATATTCCTGAGTAAACGGGAATTCAAAAAGACTTCTTTATCGGTGGAAGAAGATGTACGTTTGGACTATAGTGTCTGAACACCGGATGTGGTCATTGCTACGAGAGGCAGCAAGGAAATGAAAGCGGGCAGGAAGGAATCGAACAAACTTTACAGAAAGGCGCAGACACTCATGCCCGGGGGCGTGAACAGCCCGGTCAGAGCTTTTTCCTCTGTGCACGACACCCCCTTCTTTGTGAAAAGGGCGAAGGGGGCCTACCTTTATGATGTTGACGGGAATGAATATCTTGATTACGTGGCGTCATGGGGCGCCATAATCCTTGGCCATGCGGCCGATGGTCTTGTTGAGGAGATCAAGACTGCCCTTGAAGAAGGGACGAGTTTTGGTGCGTGTCATCCCATGGAGGTAGAGATGGCCCGGATCATCACCAGCGCCTTTCAGAGTATGGAGACGTTACGACTTGTAAGTTCGGGGACCGAGGCGACGATGAGTGCGATCCGGCTCGCAAGAGGCTACACGGGAAAGAGAGGCGTGATAAAATTCAGAGGATGCTATCACGGACACGCGGACAGTCTCTTGGTGAAAGCAGGTTCTGGGCTTGCCACGTTCGGTACTCCCGATAGTGCGGGAATCCTTGCCGATCTTGCAAAACACACGTATGTGGCCGACTTCAACCATCTCGAGTCGGTAAAACAGGCCGTCAGCGAGCATAAGGATGATGTCGCATGCGTTATCCTGGAACCTGTAATGGGGAATATGGGCGTCATTTTGCCTCAAAAGGCATTCCTTAAGGGAGTCGAAGAGATCTGCAGGGAGAACCGGATCCTCCTTATCTGCGATGAAGTTATCACCGGCTTCAGGGTAGTATACGGTGGGGTGCAGCATCTATATGATATAGTGCCCGATCTGACTTGCCTCGGCAAGATCATAGGAGGCGGTTTTCCCATTGGCGCTTTTGGGGGTAGACGAGAGATTATGGACAGACTAGCCCCTCTTGGCGATGTGTATCAGGCCGGAACACTCTCCGGTAATCCAATTGCTGTGAGGGCCGGGGTCTTTGTACTGAAGTATCTTAAAAAATATCTCCCTTACGGTCTGCTCCGCGATAGGGTAGAATCCCTCCGCGAGATGGTAATTGAACTTGCCGTAAAATCGGGCATTCATTACAGAATCAACGGTCTAGCAGGCATGTTTACAGGTTTCTTTTCGCGGGAAGAGGTGTGGGATTATGAGACGGCCGTGAAATCTGACAGGGCTCTTTACGAGCTGTTTTTCAAGCTCATGCGTGAAGAAGGAATTTTTTTCGCCCCGAGTCCGTTCGAAGCCTCCTTTCTAACCTTGGAGCATGGAGAGAAAGAGTTCGCGAGAACAGTGGACGCTTATGATAAAGTCTTCATAAAACTTAGGAAGCGGCAAATCTTATGACAAGAATTCCAAGAGCGGTGGCATATGTGGATTTAAGTGCCATTGAAAAGAACTATAGAGCCATAAAAGCATATTTACCGTCAGCGGTGAAGGTTCTCTGTGTAGTGAAGGCAGATGCTTACGGCCACGGGGCGGTGGAGGTGGCCCGCAGACTCGAGGTGAACGGTGTTGATTACCTGGGGGTTGCCACGATTGACGAGGGGATGGAACTCAGGGATAACGGGATTACGTCGCCTATTCTAGTAATGAGCGGCATATTCCCCTGGGATGATGTCGGTCTTGTCTTCAAAGGCAGACTTACGCCGGTGGTATACGACTCTGCCGCACTTGACAGGATTGCAGATGAAAGCGCCCCCCATGACAAAACGATGAAGATCCACGTGAAGATAGATACAGGGATGGGCAGACTCGGTTTTTCCGTTGACGACATACCGTATGTGATTGAACGCGTCAAGACTGCAGAGAAGGTGGAGGTGGAAGGTCTGATGAGTCATTTCTCAGTGTCTGAAGTGAGAAATGATTACGGGTTAGGGCAGGTGAAGCTGTTTACGAAAGCGATTAGCCTGGCGAGGGGTGCGGGCCTTGACCCCAAGATCATTCATATGGCAAACAGCGGCGCCCTGACCACTTATCCCGATGCATATTTCGGCATGGTCCGGGTCGGGATCAACCTTTATGGTTCTTATCCCGCTAAAGAGTTAAAGGGTAAGATGGAGTTAGGCCCGGCTATGAAATTCGTGTCTAAGATATCCCTTCTGCGGGATTTCGGCGAAGGACAGGCGTTGAGCTATGGCGGGACCTATATAACGAAAAAGAACACGCGGGTTGCCTATGTCCCCGTCGGATATGCGGACGGCTATCCCAGGACATTGTCGAACAAGGCCTCCGTTCTGATAAGAGACAAGCGATGCAGCATTCTGGGAAGAATATGTATGGATTGGCTTTTGGTGGATGTCACCCATCTCAGCGGTGTCGATGTGGGGGAGGAGGTGGTACTCTTAGGCCGCAGCGACACACAGGTGATAACTGCCGATGAACTGGCGGATTTGGCGGGTACCATCCCCTACGAGATCTTCTGTAAGATGTCGAAAAGAATCATGCGGGTCTATGCCTGACAGACCATTTTCCGCCTTTCCCGACGCGGCCGGCCGCAGCAGACAAGGAGCTGAAAAACACGAGAAGGTGAGGGCCATCACGGCTCTCAGTGAAAAAAATATCACCGGTTGGAATGGTGGTGTCTATGTTGTTGCTGGCATAAGAATAAACCAGGTCTGCAGAGAAGAGCCCCTACGACGCAGGGTCGCGCACATATAAAGTATCCCTGAAGGACCAAGCTTCGGAGGAACCGGCTTCGTATCAAGCAAGTCAGAATGCCATCATATTTCCATCTGTGGAGCGACATACTCACTTTTTGGGTATGATGACTATCTCATGCCCCCTTGGGTTTTATCTTTTTCATGTGGTCAATGTCATCCATGATTGGTATATCTTTATAGTGCCGGTCCCTAGAACTGCGCATACATATTGGCCTAGCCTCAGGAGGGTGCTCTGGTACGACGAGGCCGGACCATGGATCTCCGCTCTATTTAACCCTGAAAGTAAACACTCTTGATTTGATACCAGGACGAAACGCATCTGCCGCATACCTCCCGGCTTTTATAGAGCGGGAGATTATATCCATGATATTGTCAGGCATTCCATGTCTGCGCGGAGGAAGAGTGCTATTTCTTTCCGACGCATGTACGGCCCCCACGATGTTTATCTGAGTTCCTCTGTAGAGGGTGACGTGATTTTAAGAACATCGCTGCGGTTGATTACCCGAAGAGCACTCCTGTTTCGGTCGTTGCCCACGATGATTATCTCCGTCTAAGCCTCGTGATTACTGCTCCTGACATGATTGATGAAGATCCAATGATTATATCTAGTCTCACGACATATGGAAACTGTGACAGGGATAACTGGAATTATTTTTCTATTAGGTTCCATCTTTGCTCTGTTTGTATTTTTTCAGGGAAACTATTGTCAGGAAAAGAACCGACCGAGATACGGCTCCCTCAATTAAAGTCGCTTCTTCGTAGAGTGATATATGAAAACCTTTCTTTGAACGCATCGGGGGACATATGTGCAACTGCGGCGAGACGGGCTAGCTGTTCCCCCGTGAAGTCCTCTTCTTCTAGTCTTATCATGTAGTTTCTCGCCACTTCGTATATCTCGGAATTGATGTCCACTTTACGTACTCTTATGTTGCCTTTGGCGTCGACCATTTCGACAAACGGTACAGGGATGATACGCCCTTCATAAACAACGATCATTGCCGCTGTGCCTCCTTTGAGGAGATAGCGGACAGCCCCGTAGCCGAGGTTTCTGGTATAGTCGATATCAAAGGGTATCGGTGGAGCCGCCCTTAATTCGTATCCGATATTTTTCTCCACTATGCTTGCTTTTAAGCCCATAGACTTGAGATTGTCGATCACCAGGTCTTTGAGCACCCGTTCGATTTGAAGTTCCGACAGTCTGATCCTGCCGGCCGCGTCACGTTCCACATCAAGCAGGTCACGCAGACTGTCCAGTTCGCACTTCTCCGCTATGCCTTCAGCGAGGACCGCCACCCCGTGATCACGACCCATGCAAAGCCGTTTTATGATAGAGCCTGTCAGTACATCCACAAATTTGCGGATGGAGACAGTTTTTTCTTCAAATTCCTCGGGAATGAGGCATATGGTGGCGCCTGAGGCCTTGGCCATTCCCAGTGCCAGGTGCCCTGTGTGTCTTCCCATTGTGGTGATGAAGTACCACCTTCCCATGGTCCTAGCATCTTCCATGAGGTTATTTACAATCTTTACGCCCGTGTGCCTGGCCGTCTGGAACCCGAATGTGGAAAAACCGCCGGGGATAGGGATGTCGTTGTCAATAGTCTTCGGCGTGTGAACGACATTTATCTCGCCGCGACCCTCCCTTTCGATCCAGTTCGCCATGTAGAGGGTTCCCTCTCCACCGATGGTAATAAGATATTTTATACCTAGCTGCTTCAGAGTGTTCATGAGGATCTTGAATTTCTTCTGAGCATTTTCGGGAGCATCCCTGGAGGTCCGTAGAATTGATCCACCTGTGGTATGGAGTCTTGACACAAGGTCAATGGTTAGAGGCATGACACTCTCACGGTTGCCCGCGAACAGCTCTGAAAATCCGCCTACGATACCCAGGACATTTTTTCCGTGATTGATCGCTTCAATGGTTGCGGAACTTATTACCCCATTGATCCCGGGAGCGGGACCGCCACCTACAACGATACCGACAGTTTCTTTTTCCATATACTAGACAGTGTTGCATCTTTCCTAGGATTTTTGCAAGCATTATTTGCACCATGATTCATTTTTCTGATACAGGAGATAGTTGCTTTTCTCGGGAAGAAAGGATAAGTTGTGCTCACTATGAATTTGGGATTCCATGTTTCTATTTCAAAAGGTTTCAAATGGACGTTCAGAGAGGCTCAGAGATTGTCCTGTGATGCGATCCAGATTTTTGTAAAGAATCCTAGATCATGGACGGAAAAGAAGTGGAAAGATGAAGAAGTGGCGGCTTTCAGGGAGTTGCGCACCGGCATGCCGGTTTTTGCCCATCTCTCATATTTGCCGAACCTTGCGAGAATTGACGAAGAAGAAAAAAATATGAAGGGTTTTCTCAATGAAATAAAATTATGTCTTGAACTTGGTGTAAACTCCATGGTGGTTCATTGTGGTTCTCGAGAAGACGAGAGGAAGGGAATCGAGACGACCGCCGCAGCTATTAACAGGGCCCTCGACCAATATGATCTGAACATCATCACGGAGACGGCTGCGGGTCAGAGAAATGCCATCGGGGCAGGATTTCAGGAACTGGCAATGATCTATGACAGGGTGGAACGTAAAGAGAGGGTCTTGCTGTGTATCGACACGGCGCACATATTTCAGTATGGATGCGACATTCGTAAGCGCGAGACATGGGAGGGTATAATTAAGATGATTGACGGACGCTTCGGCCGCGATAAGATAGGACTCTTCCATCTGAATGACTCAAAGACCGATCTTGGCAGCCGGGTTGACAGACACTGGCATATCGGAAAGGGCCTGATCGGCACCAAGGCCTTCGGGTTCATTCTCAATGACAAAAGATTTGCCGGTCTTTCAGGGGTCATGGAGACTCCTAAGACCGGCAGGATGGACGAAATAAATATGAATGTTATGAGATCGTTACTTTCTCCGCTGATGCCTGGTTCTTCTGCGTAATTTTCTATATTTATGCTTCCTGATCTTTTTCTTTCTCCACTTTAAAACACTTCCCATTACTCACCTCATATTTTTTCAACAACAGATGTTCATATCAATGTTCGCGCCAAGAACGATAAAAACATAACCTTCATTTCGTTTTTTTGCAACAATATAATGACTTAAACCGTCAGGTCGGTCAACTTTCAAATATGGTCTTCAGCGCTTCCAGTTATGAAAGGGCCGGAACGGTATGTTATGGTCTCTTCCATGGTCATGCAAGACTCAGGATTATGTTGAAAGACTCCGCAAAAACAGCTATAATAAACCCACGCGCCTGTAGCTCAATTTGGATAGAGCAACGGACTTCTAATCCGTAGGTTCTGAGTTCGAGTCTCGGCAGGCGCGCTTAAAATAGTTCAATAATTCTGCCAAGTTGTCCATCATGCCAACCTATTTATTTTATGCTGTTAAGGGATACTGTGCCTGTCATTGCGCCCATCTGTTTAGGAACACAAGACGGTTCTTGGGCATGGGAGCGATTGGGTCCGAAAATTAGTAATTTGCCACGAGGCACCGCTTGGCCCTACACTCAATGACCTTCATTGTATCACCCGCTATGTCCCGCAGTCTGCCCAATTTTTTTTCCTTGAGAATGGCGACTATTGGGGTGCCGGAAGAAAGAAGCCTGAGAAAATCGGTCTCGGTGATAAAGGTGGTCTTCGAGTCCTCATACGCTGCGCCCATTTCTAGTTCACCCTTGTACCCGGCAACGAGCACCTTTTGTCCCGTGTAAAAAGGCAGCGTTTCATCAAAACCTAGGTAGTTGACTATATGCGCCGGTGCTGGTTTCATGGAGTTAACGATTATACTCAGTCCCTTTGTTGTATTGAGTTTATCCACAGTTCCTGAGTTGAGCATGAGCATTATCACAATGGCCCCGGACAATAAGGTGAGGAGAGGAAAAAGGAAAGAGAATGCGTTGAACCGCCTGAGAAGAAGAAAGACAACCGCTATGGCGGACACCGCAGAAAGGCCTACCGAAAAACCTCTCAATTCCGACATGATCCCCGTCGCTTCTCCTGATATCCTGCCCACATAGGAGGTAAATACGGTGTTGCCGTACAGGAGTGCGGATGACGAGAGGGTAGCGAAAAGAAGGATATACGCAATAATCTCCGGCATGGGACGCCTGGTTTTCCATTTTTCATGAAAGAAGCGGCCCAATACAAGGGAGATTGCGGGAAACACGGGGAGAATATAGGGTGGAAGTTTGGATTTCGAAATACTGAAAAATCCAAAAACAACCATTGTCCATATGAGAAAAAGCCGCAATTCACGCTTGTTCCACAATTCAACAAAACTCCTGGGAATAAAAAGCGACCACGGCAGCATACCACCAAAAAGAACTGGAAAGAAATAGAAGAGCGAGCCCGTTCTCTTATGTTTTGTTGTCAGGAATCTTAGAATGTTTTGGTCCACAACAAAGAAATAAAGAAACTCTTTTTCTCTAAGTGATATGGCGACAATCCAAGGCACCGTGACAATCAGGTAGATGGCGAGTCCTCTGATCCATTTCATCTCCTTCAAAAAAGAGAGATTTTTTTCGGAGAGCAGGAAGATAAAAATAGTAGTGCCGACAAGAATGATACTGACGGGACCCTTTGTAAGGGTTGAGAGACCCATGGCCACAAAGAAGAGATAGACGAAAAGCGGCTTCTGCTCGCGGTAGTATCCGTAGAAGCAGAGCACGGAAAGAAAAAGCCATAGCGAAAAGAACATATCGAGCGTCACAATCCGTGCCATTGCGAAGAACCCGAACGAGGACATGAGTATCACCGACGAAAGAAACGCCACATCACTTCCGAACCAACGCCTTGCCCCGAAATAGAGAGCCATCACACAAATGAGGGCGGAAAGGGCATTGGGGAGTCTGAAAGACCATTCATTGGTTCCGAATATCTTATAAGAAAGAGCGGTGGCCCAGTAGAAGAGGGGGGGTTTTTCGAAATATCGTGCATAGTTGAGGTGGGGGACCACATAGTCGTGCAGTTCGACCATCTCCCTTGGTATTTCGGCATACCTCCCTTCATCGGGTTCTTTCAGGGAATATGTACCTATACCGTGAAAAAAGAAGATGCACGAAAGAAGAAGCAAGGCGATGACATACGTAATATCGGACCTGTTTGTCGCTTGTATGGTCATAAATTATCCCTATGTCTCCGTAGCCGATTGATGTAATGTACTCCCCCGGTCTCTGCCATAAGCTTGTAATATACATATATTGTCCTCATAATTCCAGAATTTATCAGGAACACAGATATAGAGATGAAATGATTTCGGAATATTTCACATATGGGGTAAGAAAAGGGGTAAACTATAAGCCGGGTTTTGTAGCCGGTGTGTCGGCCAGTGACCATTTCTCTTGAGCTCCGATTACCCGGAACCTCTTGCGGCCTACCTGGGTTGAAGGACGGGCCATCCTCGCTGCTCAAAGCGGCAGCCCCCTGTTTGGCCTTGCATCAAATGGGGTTTGCAAAGCCGCTCAGTCACCTAAGCGCTGGTGAGCTCTTACCTCGCCTTTTCACCCTTACCCGTCGGGAAATATCCCATGCGGGCGGTATCTTTTCTGTTGCACTTTCCTTAGGGTTTCCCCCAGCCCCCGTTAGGGGCCATTCTGCCCTTTGATGCCCGGACTTTCCTCAGGCTCTTTCGAGCCTGCGATCACTCGTTTACCCCTTTTCTCGCGCCGTTCTTTGCAAGTTTGTCGGCCAACCGGTTTTTTTCTCTTGGAATATGAGTCAGCGAGAAGCGGCTGAAGCTGCGCGTCATGATCTTGGCCCTGTTCACATATTCCTGCAAATTACTGCTCCTAACTTTGTATAGCCCGCTAACTTGATTTGCCAGGAGGAGAGAATCCGTATACACATGGAGAGTTTCGACCATTGCATCCCGGGCTTTTTGAAGGGCACGGATAAGAGCTTCGTACTCAGCCATATTGTTCGTCATATATCCAAGATAGATACTTTCGCTACAAAGCTCCTGTCCGGCGCTGTTAAAGGCCACGATCCCAGCCCCTGATTCACCTGGATTTCCCGATGAGGCGCCGTCAATATATACATGCCATTCGATCATTCTTCGTCGATAAAGTAGAATATTCTGTTGCAACTTGGACACAATATCATCTGCCTGTTCTTCGTGACTTCAATGAAAAGCTGAGGCGGTATGTTCATGAAGCATCCCAGACATACTTCGTTCTTTACATTGACAACGGCAAGGCCGTCCCTCCTCTCCATAAGAGTGAGGAAGGTTGTCCTGAGGTTTTCATCTATTGCAGCGAGAAGCGTGTCTCGCGTCTTCTTGAGGTCAGCTACCACGGCGTCCACGGATTGGAGTTCGTCATTGAGTTTTTTTCTCTCCGTAGCAGTCTCCGCCTCCTTTTCCTTCAACTCCTTCTTGGCTGCCTCCACGTCCTTTTTTAATTCCTCAATTCTTTCCATGAGGACGAGGACTTCCTCTTCAGTCTTGTCATTGCCTTCCTTGGCTTCCTCTATTTCTTTGAGGAGAGCTTGATATTCCTTGTTTGTTTTGACCTCGTAGAGCTTAGATTCAAATTTCTTTACCTTATCTTTTTCGGTATCAATCTCCTTCTCTTTCTTTCGTCTATCCTTCTCGAGTTCCTCAACGACGCTGTTCCCTCTTGCAACCCTGTCCGCAAGTTCCTTTAGGGTTTCGTCCATTTCATGGATTTTCTTCGGGACCGACAATATCTTCTTTTCATTACTTATTATTTGAGTGCATATTTTTTGAGCTTCATAAATGGTTTTGAGTTGCTGCTCCAATTTGATCCCTCCATAAAATTTAAAAGGGGGGTGAACCTCAATGGATTCACCCCCCTCTTGACAAGTCAGCTTTTTTTATTGCAGTACCGCATATTCATAGTCTATTTTTTGGGCCCACCTGGCCTCGAACCAGGGGCCTACCGGTTATGAGCCGGTGGCTCTACCAACTGAGCTATGGGCCCTTTTGGGTGTTAGTCTACCCGATACCGAACATTTTGTCAATACCGTATCCAATTTTTTTCAGTAGTAATAAGGAGTTGCGGTTGCGTGGAAGAAACTGATGCTCCCTGTGGTATCGTCATGGTGTGCGGGAATTGCGGTCAGCACCGGCGAAAACATCGTCTGGCCTTCCCCGCAGTGATACTGAAAAACAGGACATCTTTGTAAATCTTGAAGAGGGATGCCTCGTCCACTGGGGTTTGTTAATATACCATTTATAAGGAGTATGCCATGGTGGGTCGCTATTACCGTATGTGCAAGGAGGGCCACATCGGAGTTCTTCCTAAAGAGAGACTGGTTTTTGCCAGTTCAAAAATGGACTCAATAAAGGCCAGATACCTTGCATACATATTTTTTTATTCTTATCTCCGCAAAATGGTTCTGCTGCCCGTCATCTCGGATGAAAGGTGGCAAAGAAGACGCACAACGCGCTGTTTGCAGCTGCGTCGTACTCGTTGATGCACCTGTGTGATGCTTCTTTCTATAAGTCTTCATGAAATCATTTCCGGAGGGTTGTATGGCTTTTATCAATCCGCCGATAAATTCCGTGTCATACCTAATCTATAATGGGTAATGGTTTCAAGCAGTTCGTCCTTGCTCTTGAAGTCCCAATGATGATCTCTGCGATAGTAGAATGTATCCCGTGTAATGAAAAGAATCAAATGTATCATAATTATACAGGAGAGTATGGATGGCTATGGAGGGAAGCTGTCCGTTTTCCTCATATTAGCGATAGGTTTATGACATGGTACGCATATTGCAACTATACGATATATTTCTACATGAAAAAGTGTAGAGACGGTGAGAGCAGCCCGTTGGTTTGTGCGCCGATCAACGGTGGACTTGGCAAAGAGTCCTAAGGCTGGTTATTAAACGGTCAGTTAATAGGTATAGCGATTGAGTCGACATAAGCAATTCTACGAGGTGTAGCCTTATGGTCAGTCAGAGCCAGACAAGGGTTCTCACGTGCATCCAGTGCGGAAAATGTACAGGAGGCTGTCCTGAATCAGGAAAGACCCCATTCAACATTCGTATGTTGGTTCGCAAGAGACAATTCAGGAACAAGGTGGAGGAATCTATCCCGTGGTATTGTACTTCGTGCGGTACGTGTACCATCAGGTGTCCGCGTGATGTAAAGCCCTCCGAAATGATAATCGAACTCAGGTCGGGGTTCGTCGAAGATGGGGAGATACCTGTGTCGATCCAGAAAGCGCTTGAAAACGCATTTGTCCAGAAGAACCCATGGGGTCGGTCGAGGGCCAAGAGAGGAACTTGGGCGGATAAGGTCGATATCGAAATCAAGCACGTAAGTGACACCGAATCCAAAAGGTTGCTCTTTACGTGCTGCATCCAGGCATACGACCCCAGATGTATGGTGATGCCTTCCAATGTTGCCCGAATCCTTCATAGAGGGGGGATTGAATTTGGTATTCTTGGCGAGGAAGAGGTTTGTTGTGGCAACGAGATACGCCGGATAGGAGAATCGGGTCTTTTTGAAGAGCTTCAGGAAGAGAATATCGCTGCGTTTCAGGAATATGGAGTAAAGGAAGTCATCACCCTCTCTCCCCACTGCATGAATACTCTGAAAAAGGAATATGGCGACATAGGTATTAAAGTTACCCATTATACGGAAGTGGTTGCCCGTTTGCTCGACGAAGGCGTTCTTGCGCCGAAAACGCCGTACAATAAGAAAGCGATCTATCACGACCCATGTTTTCTCGGGAAACAAAATGGCGTCTTTGATGAGCCGAGAAAGATTCTAGGTGCCTTAGAAGGTCTTGACCTCATGGAGTTTTCGAGGTCCCGAGACATGTCGCTTTGCTGCGAAGGCGGTGGCGGAAGAATGTTTTTTGAGGTGGAGACTGCGTACCAGAGGAATAGCGAGATAAGGGTATTGGAGGCTCAGGCCAAAGGAGCCGAAATTATTGTGACGAGCTGCCCGTTCTGTGTGATGACCCTTGAAGAACAAGCCATGGAAAAAGGACTTGCGGTGAAGGAAATATCCGAGATACTCATGGAGGTCTTATAAAATGAACTTATTAGTATTTACAAAAAGAGTGCCGGCCACTCAAGAGGAGGAAGTGCGCATCATTGACGAAGGTAGGGACGTCGATCTTTCCAAAGTGCCCTTCAAAGTGAACGACTGGGACAACTATGCAGTTGAGGAAGCTGTTCGGATTGCGGAAAAGACAGGCGGTAGCTTAACAGCTATCTCGATGGGAGGCGCCGAGTCGGACGAAGTTCTGAGGCGTGCCATCGCGATGGGCGCAAAAGACGGTTCTCTCGTTGAAATGGACAAGATTTTACATGACCCTCAGGCGCGGGCTGCCCTCGCGGGTAATTTCTTGAAAAAGGAGAACATACCTTTTGACGTGATTTTTACCGGTGTTCAGTCCGAAGACGATCAATTCGCCTCTGTGGGCGGCATTCTTGCCGCGAAACTGGGTATTCCCTATGCTTCGATGGTCGTAGGCATAGACGCCATCGAAAAAGATTTTGCGGTGGTAAGAAGGGAGCTTGAAGGCGGGTTGCAGGAACGGGTGGAGATAAAACTTCCTGCAGTTCTTTCCATACAAAGCGGAATCAACGAGCCGCGGTACGTATCCATCATGGGGATACGGAAAGCGTCCAAGGTGGAGCGCAAGGTCTTCAAGGCAAAGGAATATGAAGATGGCTTTACGAGTCTGATAGAGTTCGAAAAATGGGACTATCCGCCCCAAAAAGGGGGAGCAGTGATACTCTCCGGGGAACTTGACGCCGCGTGTCAGGAGTTGCTTGGGATTCTCAAGGAAAAGGGGGTGTATCAATGAGCTACTCACTGGTTGTATCCGAAGTAAGACATGGTATTTTTGAAGAGAGAAACCTTGATGCAGTCGGTTTTTGCAACCTCCTTCAAAAAGATATCTCCCTTATTTTGCCGGAAGGCGCTTACGACGTAAATGAAAAGCTGGCAAGTACCATGGTGAAAGTGAAGGTGCAAGAGGCGGAATATCTGAACCCCATGAATATGGTCAATGTGGTGAAGAAGGTCATGGATGAAAAAGGAAAACCAGAAGCGATAGTCTTTACTTCTTCATCTTCTGGGTCGGAACTTGCCTCTTACGTGGCTGGTTTCTTCAATCTGCCGCTTATTACGGATGTGAGCGGATTTGATAAGGAAAAAATGGTGTTCCACAAGAGCTACTATTCCGATAAGATTTTCGGGGAATTCAAGGCTGCCGGTCCGGGACCGTTCGTGATTACTGTCAGGAGCGGCAGCTTTAAGGAAAACGCCGTGGAAAAAACACAAGTGGCGGCTGAAGAATCTCTGGATGGGATCCAATTGACGGACAGCCGGACCTTTGTCGAATATGTGGAGGAAGAGAAAAGCGAGGTTGATATCACGAAGGCTGATTTTCTTATCTCCGTAGGCAGAGGTATAGGGAACAAGGATGAGATACCCGATTACATGGAGCTTGCCGACGCCATGAAAGGTGTGCTTTCGGGGTCAAGGCCGGTGATTGATAAACAGTGGCTGCCTAAGGCAAGACAGGTGGGCACATCGGGAAAAACGGTCAAACCCAAAGTCTACCTTGCCATGGGTATTAGCGGCGCGTTTCAGCACATTGCCGGCATGAAGGAATCTGATTGCATCATAGCCGTAAACAAAGACCCGGAAGCCCCTATCTTTCAATATGCTCACTATGGGATTATCGGAGATGTACATAAAGTACGCGACAAAATAAAAGATATCTTAAGAGGATGATTACCGAACAAGAAGAAACGGCAAAACAGGTTCTTGTGGTTGGTGGAGGGATAGGCGGCATAACCGCCGCCCTTGAGCTCGCATCATGCGGGGTCAACGTTACTATGCTTGAGGAAGGTCCTTCCATTGGCGGGAGGATGATCCAGCTGGACAAGACGTTTCCTACCCTGGACTGTTCCACCTGTACGCTTTCACCCAAGATGGTGGAAGTGGCGCTCCAGAAGAAGATTGAGCTCTTTTCGTGGGCCAAGCCGGTGGCGGTGAGAAAAGAAGGGAAAGGTTTTACCGTCACGATTATCAAGAAATCGCGTTACGTGGACATCAAGAAGTGTACCGCGTGCGGCAGTTGCTGGCCAGGATGCCCCGTTGTAATGAAAAGCGAGTTTAATATGGGGACAGGACCCAGGAAGGCGATCTACATTCCTTTCCCTCAGGCCATACCCAACAAGGCGAGCATCGATAAGCGTGAAGACCGCCCGTGCAAGGCTGCATGCGTGGATGCCTGCCCCATACATACTAACGTTCTAGGCTACGTGAAACATATCAGCGAGGGAAGGTTTAACGATGCTTATATGCTCATTAAGGATACAAATCCGTTTCCCTCGGTATGTGGCCGTGTCTGCTATGCGCCGTGTGAAATGGTCTGCAACAGAGGGCAGATGGATGACCCGCTGGCAATCCGCGACCTGAAACGGTTTGCGGTGGACAGGTTTGATCTCGAATCCTTGGAACCCTCCCAGGTACAGAAGACGGGCCGGAAGGTGGCTGTTATCGGCGCTGGACCGGCAGGGCTTGCCTGCGCTCACGACTGCGCCCAGGAAGGGCATGACGTAACTGTCTTTGAGGCCCTTCCGGAACCGGGCGGTATGTTGAGATACGCGATACCTGAATACAGGCTACCCAAGGCGGAGCTGAGCAAAGAAATAAGCTATATCGAAAAACTCGGAGTTACCATAAAATGCGGATTGGAGATTGGTAAAGATATTACTCTTGAGGATGTAAAAAATGAATACGAGGCCCTCTTCATCGGTACAGGTGCGCCGAAAGGATTACTTTTGGGAATTGAAGGCGAGGGCTTTTCGGGCGTGATCGACGGTATCAGATTCCTGAGAGCCGTCAACAGTGGAGAGGCTGTCTCTACAGGAAACAATGTTGTTGTCGTTGGCGGGGGCAATACCGCAGTGGATTGTGCCAGGACGGCGAAGAGGGTGGGCGGCGAGCCCGTAACGCTCATATACCGCCGTACCAGGGACGAGATGCCCGCCGCAGACGAAGAAATCGAAGCTTTGTTGCACGAGGGAGTGGAAATCAAGTTCCTGACCGCACCGGTCCGTTTTCTTGATGAAAACGGCAGACTCTCAAGCATTGAGTGTATTCGTATGGAACTGGGAGACGCAGACGAGAGCGGCAGGAGACGCCCTGTACCGGTAAAAGGCTCCGAATTTACGTTGTCCGTCGATACGGTTATTACCGCCCTCGGACAGGCAACGCAGGTTTCGTTTGTGGGGAGCATAGGGATCTCCATAGGCAGGAACGAGACCATTATAGTCGATCCGGCAACAGGTGCCACCAATATGGAAAGTATCTTCGCCGGCGGCGATGTGACCACCGGACCGGCCTACGTGGTTGATGCCATAGCGGCAGGAAAAAAGGCTGCCCGTTCTATAAGCAAATATCTGAAAGGGGAACCGGTTACTGCAGATAATGAGAGAAAGAAACCGGAGAAATTATCTGGGGATGAGCTGGACGCTGTGTCAAAAAGATTTGCCGAGGCGCATCGGCTGCCCATGCCTGAAGAGGCGGAGGATACTCGAATAGCCGATTTTCGGGAAGTGACCCTTGGATATACGCAAGAAGACGCAATGAAGGAAGCGTCCCGGTGTCTTGCCGGACAGATTGAGGGATGTATTCAGTGCGGGGAGTGCGAGAAGCGGTGTGAGGTGAAAGCCGTCGATTATCAGCTGAAAGACGAGATTGTGGAATTGCAGTTCGACAGTATTCTTCTCGCTCCAGGCTTTGACCTTTACGATCCCACGGAAAAGAAAGAGTATGGTTATGGTGTCCTGGAAGGGGTTATGACGGGTATAGAATTTGAGAGGGTCTGCTCTGTCACGGGACCGACGGGCGGTGACATACAACTGAAAGGGGTGACCCCGAAACGATTCTATTTTATACAGTGCGTCGGTTCCAGAGACAGGCAAAGCGGCGCCCGGTTCTGTTCCCGGGTGTGCTGCATGTATACGGCAAAGCATGCGAGTATCGTAAAAGACAGGATAGTGGGAGCCGAGATATACGTTTCCTATATTGATGTAAGGGCATACGGCAAGAATTACGAAGAGTTTTATAAAAGTACACAGGAAAGCGGTACGTACTATATACGGGGGATCCCCGGAGAGATCGTGCAGGGGGAAAAAGGTCTTCTGGTTCGCGTGGAAGACATGTTAAGCGGGGAGATGATTGAGGTGGAGGTGGACCTCGTAGTTCTCGCAACCGGAGTGAGGCCGCGGAAACAGACCGCGGAGCTCTGCGACATCATGTCTGTGGAGCGGGATGAATACGGTTTCATCAAGGTGAGCCCGATTGCTCCTTCGGAGACGAACGTGGAAGGGATATTTGTGTGTGGTATGGCCTCCGGGCCTAAGGATGTCCCTGATACCGTTGCATCCGGCGGTGAAGCGGCATCGAGGTGCATGGAGTATATGAGCAAATGATGAGTCCTCAGAGGGCCGATGATTTTCAAGGAACCGTAAATCCGCGAGCAACAATAGACATCATGGGATTTATAGCGTCCTTAAAGGGAAAATTAACGTGAAGACCGGCATATTTATCTGTCATTGCGGACATAATATCAAGCATACCGTGGATGTGAAAAAGGTAAGCGAATATTTCAAACGATTCCCCGGCGTCGTTGTCTCGGATGACTACCCGTTCGTCTGTTCAGAGCCGGGCCAAGATATGATCCAGGAAGCGATCAGGAAACATTGTCTCGACAGGGTGATTATCGCCTCCTGTACACCTTCTCTGCATGAGGAGTTGTTCAAGGATGTCCTAAAGAAAGCGGACTTAAATCCGTTCCTTCTTAGGAGAGTGGGAATCAGGGAACACTGCTCCTGGGTAGGGGATGATCCGGAGTTGAATACCGGCAAAGCGATAAGGCTTATAAAAGCGGGGCTTTACGCATCAGCCCACTATGTGCCTCTCGAAGAAAAGCGCGTCGATGTGGTGAAGTCGGGTCTGATTGTCGGCGGGGGAGTTTCGGGTCTGAGCGCGGCGCTCTTTCTCTCGAAAATGGGTATGCATGTCTATCTTGTGGAGAAGGATGCCGAGCTTGGCGGTCATGTCAGGCTTCTTAAAGATGTATGGCCCGCCAGAGAAGACGGCAGCGCCATTGTGAGTAGAATGGTAAATGAGCTTCAGACAAGAGAGAATGTGGAGATCTTTACCTCGACCACGATCACTGAATTTGAGGGTTTTTTCGGGAACTATCAGGCAACGCTTAATACATCTTCGGGTGAGAAAAAGGTTACGGCGGGCGGAGTGGTGGTGGCCATCGGATTCACCCCCTTTGACCCCAGGCTCAAACCTGAGCTGAATTACGGCAATGACAATAGAATTATGACGACCCTTGAGTTTGAATCCAGGAAAGATAGTCTGGCCCTCCCGGAGAACCCTAGGGTCGCCGTGCTTCACTGTGTCGGTTCTAGGGATGAGCAGGCAGGAAGACCTTACTGCTCCAGGGTCTGTTGCATAAATGCGCTTCGAGTAGGAGATGCGGTAAAGGACAGATACAAAGATTCATACGTGGAATCCTTCT
Organism: Syntrophobacterales bacterium; assembly: GCA_031274925.1. NCBI lineage: Bacteria > Pseudomonadati > Thermodesulfobacteriota > Syntrophobacteria > Syntrophobacterales > Syntrophobacterales bacterium. The sequence goes on from JAISPL010000005.1 coordinate 26,262, forward strand.
ATATGGATGTCCGTGCCCATCCGAAGGGTGGGGAGGAATTCTTTGAAGATACTCAGGAAAAGGGCGTGCTTTTTACCAGGAGCAACATTTCAGAGATAAATCTTGGTCCTGGTGGAGTGATCCTCAGAGGTGAGGATACACTCTTTGGGGAGCCCTTCGAAAGGGAATTTGATCTCGCAGTGTTCTCCATAGGTATGTCGCCCCCGGTGGACAGTAAGCGTATCTCGTCGCTTCTCAAAATTACCCTTGACAAGGATAAATTCTTTCTCGAAGCCCATATCAAACTTCGACCATTTGATACGGCGGTAAAGGGGATCTTTATCGCGGGTTCCTGCTCAGGACCGAAAGATGTGGAAGAGTCGATAAATCATGGCAGGGCATCGGCGCTCAAACTGTACGGATTTCTGAACCTAGGTTATGCGTTCGTCGATCCATTTATTTCCTGGGTTGACCCCAAGCGGTGCAGTGGCTGCAGGATGTGCGAAAAGGCGTGCGTGGCCAAGGCTATAAGGTTTGATGAGGAGAAGCGGATAGTGCATGTGGAGGAGGCGGCCTGCATGGGCTGCGGACTCTGCAACAGCACATGTCCGTCCTCCGCAGTCAACTTGAAGGGGCATATGGATAGCTATATTGATGATGAAATAGGCGCCCTTATGGAGGTAATGTGAAAATAACAGCCACCATGGAATATACACCGGTCATCACTGCGGTTTTTGAGCGGTTTCTGGCGACTGGGTACACGGCTGAAGCGTTGGAGGGAAGATGCTGGAAGGCAGAAACGCGAAAAACCCGGAGATCATAGGCTTTGCCTGTTCTTATTGTACATTCAAGGCTTCTGAAATGGCAGGAAGCTTGAGGATGAAATATCCTGACGGAGTAAAGCTCGTGCAGGTCCCCTGCTCAAGCAGGGTGGATCCCGCCTTTGTAATTAAGGCCGTCTTTGAAGGGGCGGACGGCGTGTTTGTTGCCGGATGCCATCCCGGTGACTGCCATTTCATCAAAGGGAATTATTTTACGCGGAGGAAAGTGGCAGCCCTCAAAGAGATGTTCGATACCTTCTCAATTAAAGATAAACTCCATCTCTTCTGGGTAAGTGCTGCCGAAGGTCGGCGTTTTGTGGAGAAAGTTTCCGGAATGTATAATGAGATAAAGGAAAAGAAGAATGCAGGGAAAACAAATTAAGATCGACACCATCAAAGATGCCCTCAACGAGTTTCTGAAAGATGAGCAGCATCTAGTGCTTGGTTTTGAAACAAGTAAAGACGGTGTACGCCACAGGATATTCAAGAGCAGCCTTGAACATTTTTCACTCCTGAACCCCTTTTTCGATGTCAACGGGGCGTTGTACCTGCGCCGGTTGTTCTCCAGGGGATCGCAGATAATCCTCTTGCTCAGGCCCTGCGAAATAAGGGCGTATAGTGAATTGGTCAAGCTTAACCAGATTGAACGTGAAGGTATCACTGCCGTGTCCATTGATTGTTTCGGTGCTGTATCCGCTAAGGATGGAGAGAATGAAACGTTGGCCGATGTGGATCAGCCGAAAGATTACTTCAAAGATACTGAAAAAATGCGCTGGACCTGCCTGGTATGCAGGGAAAGAAGGGGAGTTGTGGGTGATGCCGGCATCAGGATAGGTAAAGACGGTACAATCTGGGTATTTCCTTACACAGGGAAGGGAGAGAATTTTCTCTCACTTCTAAGCGGTGAACTGCAGGAGGCGGTGGAAATGGCCATAGTGGAGCACGCGAAACCGGAAAAATTTGCGACGGATATGACCGAATTTGCTAAAGACATCTCGAAGTGTATCCTTTGCCGGAATTGCAAGGCAATGTGCCCGGTCTGCTACTGTATTGACTGTGTCTTCAATGGGGACGAGTATCTTCCCAAAGGGGACGCGCTCCTGAACAAGGTTTTCAGGACAGGTTCTACGGATATGCCCCCGGGAAAAGAACTTTTTCATATGATCAGGATGTACCATGTGTCACAGGTCTGCGTCGGTTGCGGTTCCTGTGAAGAAGCCTGCCCTCAGGGAATCTCCCTGACAAAGTATTTCAAAGGTGTGTCCGAAAGACTTCAAGGCATGTTTTCTTACATGTCGGGCCGTAGTTTTGATGAAGATATACCGTACCTCACATTTCTTGAGGATGAGCTGAAAGATGCAGAAGATTGATAAAACCATAGAACTTGCAGGGCACAGAAAAGAAGACCTCTCGGTATGTCTCGGGTGTAAGATTTGTGCCTCCGTATGCACGGTCAACGACCTCGGTATAGACACGAACCCTCAGGAACTGCTAGCACGTCTGTTTCTCGGGCAGGAAGTGGACAGGGATGTTCCCCTTATACGCTACTGCACGAGTTGCTACCGTTGCACTGGTGCCTGTCCGTGGAAGATCAGGATTCCGGAATTGGTAAGAGCTCTGAGAGAATCTCTCGATATGGCATCGCCGTTTGAAAAGGCGTTTAAAGGGTCCTTGAGGATATGGGGCAGAGTCTATGAGCCCTATGTCTTCCTTATGTCCGTGCCCTTTTTGCTCAAAGAAGGCTACATGAGGCATATGGTAAAGTGGACGGAGTATATGAGTATCCATTTACCTCATAAAGTAAAACGTTTGAATGTTTCAGACGGCGAAAAAGGCAGGTCGTAATGGACTACGGATATTATCCAGGCTGTTCTTTGACCGGTTCGGCCCGAAAGCTTGATAGAGGCGTGAAGAAAGTAATGAAGAAACTGGGCCACACGCTTGCCGAGATTCCTGACTGGAATTGTTGCGGTGCTTTGGAGTACGGAGACCGGAACGAGCTTATCGCCCTCTCAAGAGAGAATCTGAAGAAGGCGGAACCCATGTGCAGAGAGATCGTGGCGCCGTGTCCGGCATGCTACAAAAACCTCAGAGATGCCGATTCCGATGGTATGTTTAAAATACTTAACCCTCTCGAGTTTCTTGAAAAGAAGGTTTTGGAGACGATTAAGACAAAACGGGACCTGAAAGGGAAGGTTTTTACGCCTTATTACGGTTGTGTCCTTCTGCGGCCTGAAGGAACCGCAATAAAAAACAAGAGCGTTATGGAGGAGTTGATTATCTTATTTGGCGGCGAACTCGCAGGAGAGAAGATCAAAGACCGATGCTGCGGAGGAAATCAATTTTTTGCCAACAAATGGGCTACAGAAAAACTTTCCACCCTGATCACAGAGAAATCAAAAGGGACCATAGTAGTGCTTTGTCCCCTGTGCCACATGGCCTTGAACACTTTCTCGACGGGCAGGAAAATTATCTATCTCACGGACCTCGTGCTTTATATCATGGGAGAGAATAACGTCTTATGAATGTACTCATAATAGGCGGCGGTATTAGCGGAATATCCGCTGCGAAGGTTGCCTTGAAAGAAGGCCACAAAGTCACGGTCATTGAATCAACCTCTGAGGTTGGAGGGCTTATGGCGCGGATCGCGAACTGCAGGGTCGGATTCAAGACGTTTTTCGATGAGATAAAGGAAAATAAGGGTCTCACGGTAATTACGGAAGGTGTAATTTCGTCGGTCGAGAGGAAAGATGGGGTCTTTTCTGTAGCGCTTGAAAACGGCGAGCTCTTGAGCGCGGACAAGGTGATCATTGCAACTGGCCTTACTCCTTACAACCCCGTGGAGTATAAAGGAAAGAGGGTCCTGACGAGTCTTGAGTATGATAAAATTATTGACCAGCGCGTAGGTGACCTGCCCGCCGATTTTAACAGGGTTGCATTCGTTCTCTGTGTCGGTTCGCGTTGCGAGGAATACCCCCTCTGTTCGTCTGTCTGCTGTTCGTATACCATTCGTGAGATTAAGTGGACTCTCCAGCGGGCAAAACCGGAAATAAAAGTCTTTTATAACGACATTCGATTTTTTGGCCAGGAATTTTACCTCGAAAAACTTTACAGGGATGCGGGTGTCGCCTTTGTGAGAGCCAGTTCGCGGTATTTCGATGAAGATGAAACGGGCGTCACCATGAGATATTACTCGGGTGGCGAGCTTAAGGAGGAACGGTTTGAGTATGTGGTCCTTGCCATCGGGCTTCGCCCTAACCCTGAACTTCAGCGCCTGAGCCGACTGTTCGGTTTTTCCTTGAATGAGTCCGGGTTTGTGAAAGAGGCTGAACCGTTGACTACTGATGTGGAAGGCATTTACGCCTCCGGAGGAGCTCTCGAACCCATAAATATAAAAGATTCAATCCTTACCGGGTTCGGTGCGGGAATACTGGCCCTTAGAGGCCGGGACTTTCCGGTTGACGTGATTCAAAATCAGGACAAGCTCTATAAAGAAGAGGAACCAGAAATCACCATACCTGAGAACGGCTCTTCGTATCTCTTTTACATAGGGACCGAGGATACTGGGTCCGCAGTGTTCTATGAATATATCTCGTCCAGATTTATCTCTCTGGCACGCGGTCTTAAGAAAGAAGGAAAGACTGTATATGTGGTGACACGAAACATGGTTGCTCCGTCATATGCGGAGCTTGCCTACGAAAAGGCGAGGCGAGAAGGCGTAGTGTTTATCCATCTTGAAGAAGGGGATAGCGTTGGCTTCGGCCATGGTGAGGCGTGGTTCTCGGGTCCGGCGAGAGTGTTTACGCTGACGGTGGATACGGTGGTCAGGTTTGAGGATTATGCGGCTCTTTTTAAAGACAGGGAATTTTTATCACTGTACAGGTCCGAGCCACAGCTTAGGTGGTCGCCGACAAAATGGGCCCGAAAGAAGTACCATGTGGGCTTCATCAGGCATCCGAGAGGAGAGAGGTGGGAGGCAAGAGAGATACTTGGAGCGCTCGGCGAGATACTTCTTGACTCCGAAGAGGACAGGGCTTTGCCGCACGTTAACGAAGAGCGGTGCAGTGGCTGCGGCTCGTGTAAGGATGCATGTCCCCACAGTGCGATTGAGCTTCAAATAATGGAAACGAGCATTGCCGTGTTCGGACCCCATGCGGTTTCCGGTGTCCCGATCGCCCACGTAAAGGAAGATACCTGCGTGGGATGCGGGCTTTGCGCATCCACGTGCCCGTCGGACGTGATCAGCTATCCGGAAACAGTGTGACCGGGCTATTCCTGCCTCACGCGTAAGGATGTTTGCTCGTATCCCACTTCATGATGGCTAATAGCAATCATATGTCTTGTTGGCAGACGAGCGTAAAGACACATGGTGGCAAGAATTCAGGACAAAGCAGAAGTGGAAAGGATGGATGAACTCCCTCTTTTTGCAATTAGGTTTGTTCATCTTGAGGCTGGCCATACGGAGGCTGAGCGGGCTTTTCAAGGCAGGAACGCGCAACACCATGCCCTCTTCGACTCGGTAAACGATGCTGTCTTTTTCATGGATAACGACAGGATTATGGATTGCGACGGAAGGGTGCTTGATATGTTTGAATGCACGAGAGAACAGATCATAGGGCAGTTCCCGAGAATATTCACCTTTCCCTTGTTGCGGAACAGCAAAGATTCCGGGGGAACAAAAGGGAGTGGGCCGGTGGGACCTACCGTTACGTTCCAGCAATGTATAGAGTACAAACTTTCGAGATATGATGGCGGTCTTTTTGATGCAGAATTAAGTTTTGATCTGTTGAATCTAATAGAAAAGGTTGTCTTTCAGACTATTGAGATGGAGATCACCGGCTTCAAGAGAGTGGAGCAACCTCTGAGAGTCGAAAGCAGGTTCTGTGTCTTGACGAAAAGATATGGGCCGGCATTTGCCTAGGACAAGACGGTCTATTAAAAATGGTATCAATGCTCATTGGAGTACCGATTGTCATCATATAGATTTTCCAGAAAATTATTTGGAGGTAATGGATGGAGCTTACAGTTGAGCAACGAGACATTGTAAAGGCAGCGCGGGAGTTCGCAGAGAAAGAGTTCAAGGACCGGGCAAAAGAATTTGATGAAAAAGAAGAGTTTGATTTGTCCATAGCGAGGCGGGCGTGTGAAAACGGTTTTGTTGGAACTTTCATCCAAGAAGAATACGGAGGGGCCGGACTAGGTTTTCTCGAGCACTCCCTTATAACCGAACAGTTATGGCGTGTTGATCCTGGCTGTGGCCAGGCCGTAAATTCTTGGAGCTTTGGTTCGGAAATGGTGCAGTCTTTTGGCACTGAGGAACAGAAAAAGAAGTATCTGACAAAGATCCCCACAGGCGAGAAGATGATTGCTTTTGCCATAACCGAGCCTGACGCTGGCAGCGATGTGACCGGGCTCAAAACGAGAGCGGAGAGAAAAGGTGATAAATATCTCATCAACGGGTCAAAAATGTTTATCACCAACGGAAGCCTTGCCGACTGGATGCTCGTTTACTGCATTACCCATCCAGAAGAGAAAGACCTGCATAATAGGTCAAGCATTATCCTCATGGATACGTCTACTCCCGGATATGAAGCAACCAAACTGCGCGGAAAGATGGGAATACGGGCGTCAAACACCGCAGAACTGAATCTCAGCAACTGCGAGGTGCCGGTGGAGAACCTCATAGGGCAGGAAAAACGGGGGTTCTACCAACTTATGGATTTTTTTAACAAGACACGAAACCACGTGGCCGCCCAAGGCGTCGGCTTGGCCCAGGGAGCCCTCGAAATGGCCATATCTCACGTGAAGAAGAGAAAGGCTTTCGGGACAACTCTCTCTAAACTCCAGGGAGTCCAATTCAAGCTTGCCGAGATGGCTACAAGAGTTGAAGCGGCGAGATCGCTTTACTACAGGGCTGCTTGGCTTCTTGACCATGGTAAGCTTGACCCAGCTCTCGTTTCCATGGCCAAATGGTTTGCGGGAGAGACGGCGGTCTATGTGGCGAATGAGGCCCTCCAACTCCACGGTGGCTACGGTTATATCGCTGAGTATGATATACAGAGGTTTTACAGGGATGCAAAGATTATTGAAATCTATGAAGGTTCCAAAGAAGTCGAAAAAGCAGTCATCGCCAACGAACTGCTGAAGAAAGTGTTTTAAAGACAGGAAATCGGTAGAGCTATCGTGAATCCGGAAGGCATGCCTTTTTTACGGGTGGCATGTGGTGATTCCTTTGGATACACTTGTCATCATTCTATACAATTAATACTGGATCTGAAGTGAATGGTCTCTTGCGGATGCTCCATTCAATTACTGTATTTGCGGCATATATTTTAAGAGATAAAGAAGCCGAAGAAAACGGCATTCAATTTGCTTCAAACCGTATTTATAAGCAGTTGCCAGCGGAATGACAGTGTTTGAAAACTCTGTCGACTGATGTGAGAGCGGACCGTGGATATACGATTGACGAGGAAGACTCACAAGCACAAGTATGGCAGCCAGCAAGGGAGATCAACATTACAATGGGCCGGCCAGATGAGTCGGCAGAGTGTTTATGCTCCGTATGCGGTGGCTGACAGGGTAACTATACTAAAGACAATCATACTACATAATTAAAAGGAGGTGATTTCGTTCAGGGGAAAAGAAAATACTAATATTCTGTATATTGAAATTAAAAAGATTGGTATTTGACATATTGAAGTTTTATCAAAACCAAAACGCAAGGGAGGGTTTATGAAGGTATCAGCTTGGATAGGCCGATGTTTCGTTGCAGCATTGCTTTTAGTCGTTTTTCTGGTGCCGTCCCGGAGTATAGCCGCAGAAAAAGTAATTACATTGAAGGTGTCCAACTGGTTTCCGATTACCCATAAGCAGAGTATCCTTCTTGATGAGTGGGGGAAAGAAGTAGAGAAGAAGACCAACGGCAAGTTGAAGGTCAACTATTATCCAGCAGGCACTCTTGTGCCAACTGCTCAGAGCTATGATGCAGTGACTAAAGGAATTACCGATGTGGGCAACCATGTGCTTGGATATACAGTGGGGAAGTTCCCTCTCACTGAAATTGTTGACCTCCCCCTCGGATACCCGAACAATACAGTCCCGACAAGACTCGCGAACGCTTTCTACAACAAATTTAAACCAAAAGAGTTCGATGAAGTGAAGATTCTCTGGTTCCACGCTCAAGCCCCTGGAATAGTCCACACGAAAGATAAATCGGTGACGAAGCTGGAGGATTTGAAAGGCTTGAAGATGAGGACTTACGGATCGAATGCGCAATTCATGGGACTTCTCGGCGGGACGCCGGTCGCAATGCCTATGACAGATGTATATGATGCCCTGTCAAGGGGTGTTGCCGATGGCCTGATGTGCCCATACGAGGCGCTGGAAGGATTTAGGATCGGAGAACAGGTGAAATACCATATTGAGAACTATGACACCTCCTACAGCGCCACTTTTGTAGTCGCCATGAACAAGAAGAAATGGAATTCCCTTCCCCCTGATGTTCAGAAAGTGATCGATGAAATGAGTGTTGAATATATTGAGAAATTTGCCGCCATGTGGGACGAGATTCAAAAGAGTGGGAAGGAGTATTGCATCAAGAGAGGGAGCAAGGTCATTACCCTTGACAAAGCCGAACAAGCCAAGTGGGTGGCCAAGGCGGAGCCCCTGTTTGAAGATTATGCGAAGAGAATGAAGGCGAAGGGACTACCTGGCGACGAAGCATTGAAATTCGTACGTGACTATTTGAAACCATACAAAAAATAGTGAGAGATATCGTATCCATTCGAATTTTAAAGGAGAAGAAGGAATGCAGATATTTCACGCGATGGTTTTGAGAGTAAGTAAAGTGATGGATGTGATCGGAGGGGCCATCCTGACGCTCATGATGCTGATTACTGTGCTGGATGTGGTCTTGCGTTTCCTTAAAAAGCCCATTACGGGTACGTACGAACTGGTGTTTCTGGGGGGTGCCGTGGTCATTGGGTGTGCGATTCCGGTGACATCATTGGAGGGAGGGCATGTGTGTGTGGATTTCCTGCTGGAGCATTTTTCGGCAGGAATCAGAAAGGGCTTCATTCTTTTCACGAGGATACTGGGTATGGCATTCTTTTTTTTGCTGGGAAGCAATCTTTTCCTGCTGGGTACTGATCTTTATAAATCAGGCGAGGTTTCACTCACCCTGCATGTGCCTTATTATCCCGCCGCCTATCTTCTGGCTCTCTGTGCATTCGTGGAGTGCCTTGTACTCCTTTCGTCGTTCATAAAGACCATATCTGGGGGAGATCATGAATGAGACTATCGTAGGGGTCATCGCACTCTGCCTGTTGCTAGGATTCTTCCTCACTGGTATAGAGTTGGCCTTTGCCATGGGTATTATCGGGGTGGCAGGATTTGCTTATCTCGTGGATGTACCGGCAGCCATGGGACTGATGGCCAACGATTTTTTTGATACAGTTGCAAACTACGGGCTCACAGTTGTTCCACTTTTCGTGCTTATGGGGCAGATCGCATTCAACGCAGGCATTGCGAAACGTTTATACGATTGCGCTCACAGGTTCCTCGGCCATATTCCTGGGGGTTTGGCTATAGCGACAGTCGCTGGGGCGACGGCATTCAAAGCCATATGCGGATCGGTTGCGGCAACATCAGCGACTTTTGCGAGCGTCGCTGTGCCCGAAATGACAAAATTCGGGTACAGCAAGAAGTTGTCTACCGGTATTGTCGCCATAGTCGGCACCCTCGGATGTCTTATCCCTCCGAGCGTGGTGTTGATTATATTCGGCATCGTCACACAGCAGTCTATAGGCAGGTTGTTTCTGGCTGGTATTATTCCGGGACTACTTATCGCGTTCTTCTTTGTGATTGTTATCTTCGGGTGGTGCAAAATAGACCCTGCCCTCGGACCGAAAAGCGAGAAGTATGCGTGGGCAGACAGGTGGAAAACAGTCCCTGATGTAGTGTGGCCTGTGGTGATTTTTTTTGTCATTATTGCGGGCATGATGAAGGGAATCTTTACACCCACGGAAGCGGGCAGCATCGGGGCTTTCGCCGTGCTGGTACTGTGTATTGCCAAGCGGAACATGAATTTCAAAGGATACGTGAAATCGGTGAAGGAATCCCTGAGAACCGCATGTATGGTGTTGTTGTTGGTCGCCACATCCAGCATGCTGGGACATTTCATTGCCGTGACCAATATGCCTAACCATCTCGGTCAATGGGTCCTGAGCCTCACGTTACCGTCATATATCATTGCATGCATGATTCTTCTCATCTATCTTGTCGGCGGTTCGTTTATTGACGATCTGGCATTTATGATTCTTGCAACGCCGATATTTTTTCCCATAATTACCAAGCTTGGGTACGATCCTCTCTGGGCAGGTATAATGGTAGCCCTTACCGTGTGTATAGGATCGGTTGTTCCCCCTGTGGCGATATGCGTCTTCATAGTCAGAAACATCACGAAAGTACCGATGGGTGTGATCTATTCGGGTGTCTATCCCTTTCTCATTTCACTTGTTCTTGTAGTCGTACTCTGTTTTTTGTTTCCCCAGATCGTCCTGTTTCTGCCGAATCAGCTCATGAAATAGGGTGACAAAACTTGTTTTAAGAGGGACTGAAAGAAATTATTAAGCGTGGTTAAATGGATTTGAAATCAACAAGAACGGTGGCAAAAATAGCACCCTGCAGATTGTTAAGAATTTACATAATGGGAGGAAAGGCATGACCATAGGTGATCTACTTGTAAGAAATGCCCATAAGTTTCCTGATAAACCGGCCGTCATTTCGGAAGATATGACCCTTACTTTTCGTGCCCTCAATGAAAGAGTCAACCGATTGGCTGACTTTCTTATCAATGCGGGACTTGAGAAGGGTGACCGGGTCGGCGCCGTTGTTCATAATGGTCATCAGTTTATTGAGATCTATTTTGCTGCCGCCAAAGCCGGCGGTATCTTTTGTCCTTACAACAACCACGTGAAAAACGAAGAGCTCAGAGAGTTGATCCAGTACTCGTCGCCGAAATTTCTGTTTTTGGACAGGGATTTCGGCGCCATGATTGCGGGACTGAAACCGGTCCTCAGTTCTGTCACACACTATGTCTGCCTTCAGAAGCCGGAGTGGCCCGGAATGGAAGACTATGGACAGAGCATTGATTGCCGAAAGACTGAGGAGCCCAGGTCAAAAATATCGGAAGATGATGTGTTGAGTATAATCTTTACGGCAGGTACTACAGGGAAGCCAAAAGGGGCAATGAGGACTCACCGGCATCTCATGTCCGATGCCGTTGCAAGCTCTATAGACCTCAGAGTCGAGTATGACGAAAGGGTTCTTATCGCGTTTCCCATGTATCACGTGGCAGCCGAAGACAACATAGTAAGGCATTATTTTATGCCGAATACGATTTGCATCAAAAAGGAAGGGGGCTTCAACCCCATAGAAATCCTGGATTATATCTCAAAAGAACGAATAACAAGGTGTCATTTCGTGCCGACCATGATCCACAGCCTCCTTCAGATACCGGATATCAGGAAGTTCGACCTTTCGAGCTTGAAACTTATCCTTTATGCAGGTTCGCCCATGCCGGCTGAATTGCTCCGACAGGCGCTTGAAGTCTTTCCGTGCGGGTTCGCCCAACTGTATGGTCAGACGGAGAGCGGGCCTTTTACGACGGTCCTGAAACCAGAAGATCACATCGTGAACGGCTCAGCCGCAAATCTGAACAGGCTCGCGTCTTCCGGAAAACCGGCACTCAATTATGAGATCAGAATTGTGGACGAGGACGATAGGGATGTGGCTGTCGGAGAAGTGGGGGAGATTATCGGCAAGAGCGAAGCAATGACCATCGGCTACTGGCAGATGCCCGAAGCAACGGCTGAAAAGTTGAGAGGCGGGTGGCTCAGAACCGGTGATCTTGGCAAATTCGATGAAGAGGGTTTTATCTATATCGTGGAAAGAAAGAACGATATGATCATATCCGGTGGTGTGAACATATACCCCCGTGAAGTGGAGGAAGTGCTTTACCGGCATCCTGCCATATCCGAGGTGTCAGTAATTGGCATACCGGACGAACATTGGGGTGAAGTGGTGAAGGCGGTGGTAGTCCTCAAGAACGAGGCGTCAGCGACCGAGGCGGAACTGATCGCGTTTTGTGGTGAGTGCTTGGCCGGCTATAAGAAGCCGAAGACCGTTGATTTCTGGAAAGAGTTGCCGAAAAGCCCCCAAGGAAAAATATTGAAAAAAGAGATTCGTACCTATTACGCAGCCAAGTGATGGAGAACTGGTTTTGGATAAAAATAGGCAGGGCCGGTCGTTGACTGACCGGCCCTGCCTGAGTAACTGACCAGTGTTGCTTCTTCTGTTGAGCTAAATTTATTTCCTCAAGATATAGTTGTTTCAGGAATCAATCCCGATCCTCTCTTGGGAAGAGTATTGTGTCTCTCATCATCCTCTCGTCTTTTGCCGTAGTATAGCCTTTACAGACGGAAGAGTAACCCATGGCCTAAAGCGTACCATTCCTGCTTTCGTGGTGCCGTTTATGTTTGTCCTATCGCTTACAGGATAGGACTCTTTTTTTGAAGGTCCATGTCTTATCCATGGACGTTCGCTGCTGTGGTTTCGGCATGGCAGGCATTGCTGGAGGCGCAAACTCTTGATTTCTCAAGCGGACTTTGTTGTCGAGAGAATTGATCTCATCGCCCTTGGATTTCTCCTGGCCTGCTCATCAATAGCCTTAGATATTGTGTTACTGCATGGTCTTGATTGGCCTCATGATGATATGGCAAAAGATCACGATAAAAAGGGTTACTATTGCGCCTACAGGAAAATAGCGATGTAACCCCAAAAATCGAGTTCAATACTGCACACCGGTTCCATTGACCCATGCTGGCCAATCATGCCGGGATGCTACAGTCCGAAAATAGACGCCCTTAAACGGGATAGTTATATGTTCCACCCGCCGGAGACGGGAATTGAGGCGCCTGTTATAAAACCTGCGTCTTCAGAAGCAAGAAAAGCTACTACCCGCGCGACATCCTCCGGCTCGCCGATCCTGCCCAGGAGGGTTTCGGAAAGAATAGGCGCCTTATATTTTTCCGGCATTGCTATTATCGGAGGGGTCCGTATCAGTCCGGGCACCACTGCGTTCACTGTCACGCCGTCAGGGCCGGCTTCTCTTGCGGTAGTTTTCGTCAATCCCACGACTGCTGCCTTCGCGGTTGCGTAGGCAGCCTCCCCCTTAGCTCCCAGAAGTCCATAGATGGAGCTTACGTTGATGATTCGGCCCCATTTTGTGGCTCTCATGCCAGGCAAAAAGGCTTTAGTAAGAAGGAAAGGGACTATGACGTGAATTCCCATGACCTCGTTAAAATCCTGTGTATCTATTTTCGCCGTGACGCCTGGGCGGTCAAATCCTGCATTATTAACGAGGATGTCGATCCTTGCCTCCGCCTTGATTTGTTCTGTAAGCTTGAGGAGCGGTTCCGTATGGGTAAGATCAATGATGTGGGCAAGAACCGAAGCCGCGCTCGCAGACAAGTGTTCCACGACCTTGGGTAAAGTACCCCTGTTCTTGTCGATAAGTACCAGTTTTGCTCCCCTCTCGGCAAATACTTCTGCGCAGGCTCGGCCGATACCCTGACCTGCCCCTGTGATGAGCGCCGTGCGGCCGGTGAGATTCATATGGATTCTCCTTTCTTGGTGACTGCCTCTGCAACACGCAGTCAGCGGTTGTATGATTAGATTCCAGTTTAACGAATACTGGAAGAACTTACAAGTAATTCACAGCTCTACGCTCTGGCGGCTGCCCCCCTTGGCAAGCGTAGGCGACCGGACCATATAATTTTTTAATCTAAGGATACCTGAGTTGTGGTAATCTTTATCAAACGCCAAGTAGTCGTCGGGGCAATATATTCAAGGAGGTCAGGGAGATGGCATTGCCGATTATACTCAGCAAAGGAAAATTTACCGCTCAGTTCCGAAGGCGGTTTTTCTCGTACTGTGAGAATATAAATGCAGGGGATTATCCGTTGACCAGATGGAAGCAGTGGACGGATAATCCGGCCATCGTTATATTTCGAGCCGTCCGGGACGGAAAGACGGCCGGTTGGATCGCCTACGACAAAAGTAGAAGCAGAGTTCAGGAAATCTGTATTGACGGAAGAGGCAGCATGCCTGAGCTCTGGACGGCGATGATGGATGCCCTTATCGTTCGTGAGAATTTGATTGCATTCGAGCTGCTGGCCGACGATGCGGGCAAATATAACTGGGCTGTGGAATATGGTTTCCGACCCACTCATACATTCAAGATGAACGGCGGCATCCCTCTTGTCCAGATGGATTTGAGTTGGGCGATACTTCGCGAGAAGCTGGATGGGCTCCAGCCCGCAGCGGCTTACAGGACGAAAGAGAAGGTGGCTATCGAGAGGGTGCCTGAAACCAGTACCAATGAAGAGGTCAAAACAGGGCTTCGACGCCTGATACGTAAACTGGGTGGGCTGAAGCGATTTGTAAAGCCGGGCCAGACCGTGGTTATAAAGCCGAATGTGGTGAGCGACCATGGATTGAAGGATGGCGAATATAAGGGCGGTATCATCACAGACATAAGGGTGGTGAGGGCCTTGACGGAGATCCTTCTCCCTGTCGCTGCAAGAGTAATCATTGCCGAAGGGTCTTCAATAAACCGGAGCGAAACCTCCAAAATGTTCGCACATTACGGCTATGACAGGCTGGCGGACATGGATAGAAAAAAAGTGAGCCTTGTAGACCTTAATAAGGATGATACGACAGAGAAAACGATTCTCGGTGGAAAGCGGATGGTTTCCAGAAAGATCCCCCTTACCCTTGAAAGGGCGGATGTCATCATCAGCGTACCGGTCCTCAAGATACATTTTGCGGCTGTGGCCTCCCTGAGCATCAAACATCTCCAAGGCGCCGTGCCTCCTCTTGAAAAGTACATGACACACTTTTTTGGACTCTGGCAGAATCTGGTAAACATTCATCACGTGATCAAGCCTAAACTGACAATTATAGATGGGCTTACCGGTCAGGAGGATTTTGGACCTGTGTCTGGGGTACCGAAGGAAATGGGCCTTCTTATCGGAGGAACAAATCCAGTGGCCGTCGATTCCGTTGCCATGAAGATTATGGGACTTGATCCTCTTGCTTCCCCGCCTGTGTGGCTGGCCTATATGCAGGGTATGGGGCCTGTTGAAGAAAATATGATCACAGTCGTTGGTCCAGGGATTGAAGAGGTAATGAGTCCCTTCAGACAGCCCGCCATTGACCTTACGGGAGGCAGGGATATCACGATCCATGCCGATCGTGCTTGCCCTGGCTGCAAAGGGTATCTTCATTTTGTGCTGAGCAAGCTAAGGCGACCTGACCCCAAGGACCCGAGTCGGCTGCTCATTGACCGGCCATTCAATAAAAGGGTAAATATTTTTCTCGGACCTGCTGGAGATGGTATGGCAAGACCGGAAGAGAATAATGAGAATAATGTCTTTATGGGCATCTGCCAGCAGCATTATGAATGGGCTGGTACTCATCTCCCAGGCTGTCCTCCTCATGCAGAGGTTATCATGAACGGTATATTCGAATTGTTTCCAGACGTTGAGAGGCCTCAGTATGCGGACAAGACCGAGGAGGCGAAACTGAGCGAAATGTTGAGGGAAGTTCTGAGCATGGACAGGGCCTGACATGCGGTTCATCGCGGATCTCCACATTCATTCCAAATACTCCAGAGCCACAAGCTCGGCTATGGAGCCGGAGGGCTTGTGGAGATGGGCTCAGCTCAAGGGGATAACCGTAATGGGCACGGGCGATTTTACTCACCCGAAGTGGTTTATGGAACTGACCGATAAACTTGAACCCGTAGGGAACGGGTTGTTTACGCTAAAGAAGGAGATGCGCCCAGGGGGTGTTCCGGAGTCGTGTAAAAGAGAGCCTTTCTTTCTTCTCTCGGTGGAGATTAGTTGTATTTACAGCAAGAATGGAAAGACCCGAAAAGTACACTGCAT
Source organism: Syntrophobacterales bacterium (assembly GCA_031274925.1). Taxonomy (NCBI): domain Bacteria; kingdom Pseudomonadati; phylum Thermodesulfobacteriota; class Syntrophobacteria; order Syntrophobacterales; species Syntrophobacterales bacterium. The sequence continues at coordinate 42,073 of JAISPL010000005.1, forward strand.
TGTTTTTGCTCCTGATCTTGCCGTTGCCGCGAGGATAAACCTTGCCTTGTCGAAGATTGGCAATATCGGCTCGGATGGGAGACCAATTCTCGGGCTTGATGCAAAGGATCTCCTTAAGCTTACCCTTGATGCTTCACCAGAGGCCATGCTTATCCCCGCTCACATATGGACTCCCCATTTCTCCGTTTTTGGCGCGGCGTCAGGCTTTGATTCCCTGGTTGAGTGCTTTGAGGAGCTTACCCCTCATATCAGGGCCGTGGAAACAGGCCTTTCTTCGGACCCGCCAATGAACTGGCGTCTGTCGGCCCTTGACGGAATCACGCTTGTATCAAATTCCGATGCCCATTCACCGCAAAAGATTGGCAGAGAAGCGAATATCTTTGACACGGAAGAAATATCATACAAGGCGATTACTGCGGCGATTGCGGATGGAAAAGGTTTCTCTGGGACAATTGAGTTCTTTCCTGAGGAAGGGAAGTATCACTACGATGGCCACAGGACATGCGGAATCAGTCTTTCACCAGAGGAAACGATCCGTTACGGCTATCGTTGTCCGGTATGCGCCAAACGCGTAACTGTGGGTGTGATGCACAGGGTCCAGGCGCTTGCAGAAAGGGAAGCAGGCTTCATACCGTCGACCGCCACCCGCTATTACTCCGCAATCCCACTCCCGGAGGTTCTTTCAGAGGCCATGAAAGTTGGTGCGGGCAGTAAGACAGTGATGGCTGAATATCTGAAGCTCCTGTCAAAACTGGGAAATGAATTTAAGATACTTCTTGATACCCCTTTGGAAGAGATAGAGCAGGTCGGCAGTGCGCCTCTTGTCGCGGAGGCAATTGCGAGGATGCGCACCGGAGCTGTGCATATCAAGCCCGGATACGACGGAGAATACGGGAAAATCAAGATATTCGAAGAATTTGAGCGCAGGGAAATGAAAGGGCAGATGCCTTTGCTCTGAAAAAACTTCCATAATGTAATTGAACGACAATCAACGGCCCGCTGAATCGGAGCGGATGATGAGAATATGTCCCGTTTACTCGAAGGCTTGAACGAAGAACAGAGGCAGGCGGCAATCACTATATCGGGTCCCGTACTTGTATCGGCAGGACCTGGCACAGGCAAGACCCTTACCATCGTTCGGAGAATCGCATATCTCGTTGATCATGGCGTAAGGCCGGAGGAGATCATTGCGGTAACGTTCACGAACAGGGCGGCACGGGAGATGCGGGAGAGGGTAGACGAGTTTATGGGAAGCCGCGCATCGGGCATGTTCATAGGGACGTTTCACCTTCTCGGCCTCAGGATAATAAAGGAGAACTTGAAGAACGGCATGGCAGTATGCGACAGGCGGCGACAGATTGATATTCTTGAACCGCTTTCAGGCGGTCGCAGAAGAGCGGAACAGATGGCCGAGGCAATATCGAGGATCAAGAGTCTCATGGAAGAGCCGCAGGATATGGAAGTAAGCAAGCTCTGTAAGGCCTATGATGATGAATTGAGGAGACAGAGCTTGTATGACTTCGATGACCTGATACGCATTCCTTTGGCCATCCTGGATGACGAAGCCGTGGCTGCTCAATACAAAAAAGTGTTCCGATATGTGATGGTAGATGAGTACCAGGACATCAATCAGGCGCAGCATAGACTTACGCGACGCCTTACAGACGGTGATAGTAATATCTGCGCTGTGGGTGACCCTGACCAAGCGATTTATGCCTTCAGGGGAGCTGATATGAAGAATTTCCTCAATTTTGAGACAGACTTTCCGGGAGCTTCAATGATCACGCTCACCAGGAACTATCGCTCATCCAAGACCATTCTCGACGCGGCGTCGGGGGTAATACGGCACAATAGAGAGAGACCGGCCAAAAACATTGAGGCAATAAGGGCAAGAGGAATGGAGATTACGGTTATATCCGCCCCCGACGAGAGGAGGGAGGCCGAAATAATCGTGAAAGAAATCGAATCAAGAATGGGCGGGACAAGCCATTACGATCTCATGAAGAGAACGGATGATTTCGATTGCTCGGATGGCTCCTGCGGATTCCTTGATTTTGCCGTGATATTCAGGACTAATTCGCAAGTCAAAGTTTTAGAGGAGGCTTTTTTTGAGTCCGGGATGCCATACCGGGTAGTGCGAGGTGAAGCTTCGGCAGGGATAAAGCAAGTTGCCGAGGCGCTGAAGGAACGGGCTGACGAGAGTTTATCTGTCTTGGACATTCACGATTTTGTTATAGCTTTGTGTGAGGAAAAGGATGTAACAGAAGATGACCTGGCCTTCCTTTGCCAGATTACTTACGCATATGGCAGTCTCCCCGCGAGCGAAGCCATCGACGCGGTTTTGAATGAACTGGTTCTTCTTTCTACAGGAGACGGATATGACTCCAGGGCTCAAGCTATAACCCTTATGACCATGCATGCCGCAAAAGGCCTGGAGTTCAAGGTTGTCTTTATCGCAGGCGTGGAGGATGGGCTCATTCCATTTGGAATTGTGGCGGAAAAGACAGAGATAGAGGAAGAACGCAGGCTCTTCTATGTCGGCATGACACGAGCAAAAGACGAGCTTCTCCTTACACGTGCGCGGAGCCGCTTCCTGCGGGGCCGTCGCAATGTCTCGCGGCCATCTCCTTTCCTTCTTGAAATTCCAAAAGAATTTATAAAGGAGAGAGTCGTGGAAGACAAGAGGTTGGCCCAGAAACAAAGACAAATGAAGCTATTTTGAATTTGTGGAAATTGCAGCGTCCATCCGGCTGCTGGACCGCCCTTTTCATTGCGGGTGAGGCTCTTTCGTGATAATCTACTTTACTTATAGAAAACGGACGCATTGCGGTGTTGTGATGGTCTAGAGACAGATCGGGTGGCCGTCGGTAGGAGGATATATGGGAAGCAATACACTGAAGGAATGGGACAAGCAATACGTTTGGCATCCCTTTACACAGATGCAGGAATACATGGAGACGGACCCTTTGGTGATTGAGCGGGGCGAAAGGTTTCATCTCATCGACTCAGAGGGGAAAAGATATATTGACGGCGTCTCGTCGTTATGGGTTGTTGTTCACGGCCATGGCAAGAAAGAACTCTTGGATGTTATACGCGATCAATCGGAAAAGCTTTGCCATTCAACACTGCTCGGGCTTGCGAACGCCCCATCCGTGCTCCTTGCAAAAAAACTTGTCGAGATAACGCCCCGGGGACTTTCCAAAGTTTTCTATTCCGATAACGGGTCCACATCGGTAGAAATCGCACTTAAAATGGCGTATCAGTACTGGCGGCAGCGGGGAGAAAAGAAAAGGAAAAGATTCGTCTGTTTTAGCAATGGTTACCATGGCGACACCGTAGGATCTGTCAGCGTGGGGGGGATAGATTTGTTTCATAAAATATACCGCCCGCTCCTGTTTAAAACTTTCAAATCTCCGTCGCCTTACTGCTACCGGTGTCCCCTCAAGCTTGCAAAGGAAAGTTGTGGCACGGCATGCATCGGAGAATTTGAGAAGATCGTAAAAAATCACAAGGACGAGATTTGCGCTGTTATAATTGAACCACTCGTTCAGGGTGCCGGAGGTATGATTGTGCAACCGGAGGGGTTCATTTCATCGGTCTCACAGATCACGAAAGAACATGGTATTTTTTTGATCACGGACGAAGTGGCTACCGGTTTTGGCCGGACGGGCAAGATGTTTGCTTGTGAAAAGGAGAATGTGCATCCGGATTTCCTTTGCGTGGCAAAGGGTATCACCGGCGGATATATGCCTCTCGCCGCAACATTGACAACAGACGAGGTGTTTCGTGGTTTTCTTAGCCGATTTGAAGATTTCAAGACTTTCTTTCACGGACATACGTACACTGGCAATCCGCTGGCATGCAGTGTTGCGGTCCGAAATTTGGAGCTTTTTGAGGCCGAGAAGATTGTTGAAAATATGAAGCCAAAAATAGAGACACTCCGAAACGAACTTAAGAAGTTCGCCGACCTGCCTCATGTGGGAGATGTGCGACAGGAAGGGTTTATGGTGGGGATTGAGCTTGTAAAGAATCGAAAAACTAAAAAGCCCTATGTTCCTGGCGAAAATATGGGACACAAGGTGATTATGGAAGCAAGAAGCAGAGGCGCGGTCATAAGACCTCTCGGGGATGTGATCGTGCTTATGCCTCCGCCCGCTATCGACGAAAATACGCTGGAGGAACTTGTGGCGATTACGTATGAAAGTATCAGGGCGGTGACGGAAAGATGCTGAATAACGAATAGCCGGAAAAGCAGTGAACATTCATCAGCGAATAGTGAATAATCCAGAGGCGGGGGTGTTGGCCGCAGAGAAAGAGTTGGCCGGTCATCTGCCGGGAAATTAGGAAAAACCGTTACAGACGGGTCTTTTAGCACACCGACTACCAATGGAGGCCAACATAGCCCAACAAAAAGATTCCTATGAAAACCATTGCACAACGAGCCCTTACAAGCTCCATCGCGCCTAAAACCTGAAAAATAGTGAATCTGTCGCAAGAAGTACTTGCAAGTTTAAATCTGTTGTGCTATTATCTCACCCATGTTGACGTTATTGCAAAACACGAAGGCAGGGAAGGAAATATGAGCCTGCGTATTAGTGGCAGTATACTTGGATATGAAACCGGATGTTTACCGATGCCTGTCAGCTGTACTCTAAATGAGATGCACGTCTCAGAGGTTCTTGGTTGCAGTTCTGTTTCAGCTTCAAATGTCGAGGAAGAATTCGAAAGACGTTTTAGTAAAATATTTTTTGAAATCGCTTGACAATAGAAAAAAAATAAGTATACTTAACACTGCTTCAAGGTTGAGCAGTTAACAATTGTTCTTTGAAAAGAAAATAGTAGGTCCTCGTTCAAGTATGATTTTGAACAATTTTTAGTTTGATCTGAGAGTTTGATCCTGGCTCAGAACGAACGCTGGCGGCGTGCCTAACACATGCAAGTCGAGCGCGAAAGTCCCTTCGGGGGCTAGTAGAGCGGCGGACGGGTGAGTAATACGTGGATAATCTATCCTTGAGCCCGGGATAACTCTGCGAAAGCGGAGCTAATACCGGATAAGACCACACAGCATAAGCTGTGGGGTAGAAGGTGGCGCATGTATTTATACAAGCTATCACTTGAGGCTGAGTCCATGGCCTATCAGCTTGTTGGTGAGGTAAAAGCTCACCAAGGCGATGACGGGTAGCTGGTCTAAGAGGACGACCAGCCACACTGGGACTGAGACACGGCCCAGACTCCTACGGGAGGCAGCAGTGGGGAATATTGGGCAATGGGCGAAAGCCTGACCCAGCGACGCCGCGTGGGTGATGAAGGCCTTCGGGTTGTAAAGCCCTTTCGTGCGGAAAGAACAGTCCTGCGACTAATACTCGCGGGATCTGACGGTACCACAAGAAGAAGCACCGGCTAACTCCGTGCCAGCAGCCGCGGTAAT
>JAISPL010000005.1:50000-54645 GCA_031274925.1 Syntrophobacterales bacterium
GTGGGTCCACTAAAACAGCCAGGAGGTTGGCTTAGAAGCAGCCATCCTTTAAAGAAAGCGTAACAGCTCACTGGTCTAGCAGACCTGCGCCGAAAATGTAACGGGGCTAAGCACATTACCGACGCTGTGGATTCGTACCTCTGGTACGGATGGTAGGGGAGCATTCTGCTTACCTGTGAAGGTGTCTCGTGAGAGGCGCTGGAGGACGCAGAAGAGAGTATGCTGACATGAGTAACGATAAACAAGGTGAAAAACCTTGTCGCCGTAAGCCCAAGGTTTCCTGAGCAAGGGTAATCCTCTCAGGGTTAGTCGGTCCCTAAGGCGAGGCCGAAAGGCGTAGCTGATGGGAAACAGATTAATATTTCTGTACCACCAGATGAGCGTTTGAGCGAAGAGGGGACGGAGAAGGGTAAGTCATCCGGGTGACGGAATACCCGGTTCAAGCAGGTAGGGGGATCTTATAGGCAAATCCGTGAGATCATAACCCCGAGATGTGATGAGGAGCTCTTTTAGAGCATAAACTGGCTGATCCCACGCTTCCAAGAAAAGCCTCGTAGTGAGCTTGTCTGATGACCGTACCGTAAACCGACACAGGTGGGCGAGGAGAGAATCCTAAGGCGCTTGAGACAACCCTGGTTAAGGAACTTAGCAAAATTGCACCGTAACTTCGGGAGAAGGTGTGCTTTGGAATGTGTAAGAACTTGCTTCTGAAGCATTCCGGAGCTGCAACAAAGAGGGGGTGGCGACTGTTTACTAAAAACACAGGACTCTGCAAACTCATAAGAGGAAGTATAGGGTCTGACGCCTGCCCGGTGCTGGAAGGTTAAGGGGAGATGTCATTCTAAGAAATTGGGAGAAGCGTTGAACCGAAGCCCCAGTAAACGGCGGCCGTAACTATAACGGTCCTAAGGTAGCGAAATTCCTTGTCGGGTAAGTTCCGACCTGCATGAATGGCGTAACGATTGCCCCGCTGTCTCAACCAGGGACTCAGTGAAATTGTAATGGGGGTGAAGATACCCTCAACCCGCGGCTAGACGGAAAGACCCCGTGCACCTTTACTACAGCTTGACAGTGGATTTCGGGGTAACATGTGTAGGATAGGTGGGAGGCTTTGAAGCGGTGACGCTAGTTGCCGTGGAGCCAACGTTGAAATACCACCCTTGTTGTTTTGAGATTCTAACTCTGGCCCGTAATCCGGGTCGAGGACACTGTCTGGTGGGTAGTTTGACTGGGGCGGTCGCCTCCAAAAAAGTAACGGAGGCGCACGAAGGTTGGCTCAGGCTGATTGGAAACCAGCCGATGAGTGCAAAGGCATAAGCCAGCCTGACTGTGAGACCTACAAGTCGAGCAGGAACGAAAGTTGGTCTTAGTGATCCGGTGGTTCCAAATGGAAGGGCCATCGCTCAACGGATAAAAGGTACGCCGGGGATAACAGGCTTATCTCCCCCAAGAGTTCACATCGACGGGGAGGTTTGGCACCTCGATGTCGGCTCATCGCATCCTGGGGCTGAAGTAGGTCCCAAGGGTTTGGCTGTTCGCCAATTAAAGCGGTACGTGAGCTGGGTTTAGAACGTCGTGAGACAGTTCGGTCCCTATCTGCCGTGGGCGCAGGACAATTGAGGAGGGCTGTCCCTAGTACGAGAGGACCGGGATGGACGGACCTCTAGTGTACCGGTTGTCACGCCAGTGGCACGCGCCGGGTAGCTATGTTCGGAAAGGATAACCACTGAAAGCATCTAAGTGGGAAGCCTGCTCCAAGATGAGTTGTCCCGCCTGATAGCAATATTGGGCTAAGACCCCACGTAGACTACGTGGTTGATAGGCTGATGGTGTAAGCATAGTGATATGTTGAGCCTACCAGTACTAATAGGTCGAGAGGCTTGGCCATAAATCAAATAAACATATATAGTTGTCACTAAAATTTAGATGTGCGGCGGGCGTAGTTACCCGCCTCAAGAGAAACCAGATGGCTGACTTCTATGTGGGCGGCTATTAATGAAAAAGCATTTAAGGTTTCCCGGTGACCATAGCACGGAGGTAACACCCGTTCCCATCCCGAACACGGTAGTTAAGCTCTGTTACGCCGATGATACTGCAGGGGTGATTCTGTGGGAAAGTAGGTAGTCGCCGGGGTTAAGATGAAAGACCCGGAGATATATCTATCTCCGGGTCTTTTTTTAAAAATAGATATTGGAGGATCTGTGGGGGAAAATGGATGGCAAAGTCAACGCCGCATTTACAGTATAGATTCGTTCAAATCCATTGCAATGTTCGGAGTTATACTCCACCATACCAACTTTGGAGTGATGTGTAGTGCGCTAGGGGGAAACTGGGGGGCTATATATATTGCATGGAAACAGACATCCACTATCTATGTCCCTTTTTTTGCTATAGCTTCAGGATACTTCTTTGGTAAAAAAGTCTATCGCGGGGCTAATTTGAATGCAGTATTCGAGCTGTACGGGCGTAAGATGGTGAAGGTTTTTCTGTTCTGGTCGCTCGTGTATCTCATTTTTCCTTGTTTGGATGGTTTCTCGTTGAGAAATTGGGTCGTTCTTGTGCACTCCAGAATTCTGAGCATGATTGGTAATCCGGTCATTGCCTTGATCACTGGAGGGAGTGGTCCTCTGTGGTTCTTATTTTCCATAAGTATGAGCGCTTACATCGTAAAACTTTTCGGCGGGAGGAAACATGAGACAGGGCTTTTAATCTTTACTTTTGCGCTCTACCTTTTTTCGCTCCTTGTCAGGACATATTCTTTTCTGCCTGTGAAGTTGGGTATTGAAATAGATCTTTTAAAACCGGCTGGGATTGTCTGTTCACTGCCGGTGCTTTTTTCCATCGGGTGGTTTCTTTCCTCAAGGAAACCACCCTCGTTCCCATTAATCGCCATTCTTGCTGCTGTCACAGGCTACTGCTTTTATTTCATGGAGCACTATTTACTCAGGGCCAACATAAATCCATTAGGCAATCATAACCTCTTGAGCACCGTATTGATGGCAACGGGGTGTTTCATGGTACTTCTCTCATGGAGAAATATAGGTCGCAGCACCATAATGCCATCCATAGGAAAATATACTCTTGGAATATACACGTCTCATATGCTTTTCTTGGACCTGCTCTCCCCCTTGAGGGCGAGATTATACAATATACCCACAGAGATTGCCTGCGCTTGCGTTGCTTATGGTGCTGCTCTCTTTCTCGTAATGACATGTGCGAAAAATAGATATTTAAAAGATTATTTCGTTTGAGGGCCTGTTTTTATTCAACCGGCCAATAGGATAAAACGGCCTTGGACATGAGAGATCTGTTGAGGATAAGGTGTACTTGGCCTAAATCTCCCCCTCGCAAACCTGCCCTCCTAATCAAAAAACAACAGATTGTAGTCATATTATACCAATTTGACATAACGTATACTTATTATATAATGCAAGCAACGAGAATAAAGAGGAGTTTGCGTTATGCCGAAACCATTGTCAAACGACTTGCGGAAACGTATTATCGAAGATGCCGAGGATGTGATAGCCCGCGAAAAAGAAGTAAACAAAAGTACAATTACAAAACTATGGGCGCTATATAAGGAAACAGGGAACCTCGACCAAACCCAAACGGAAGAAAGCCGGTATTGTCTGCACAGCATTTGGATAGCATAACAAGAAAAATCAATGAGCAGCCTGATATTGCTCTACAAAAATTGATTGACGATATTTGCGTTTCAGCGTTGTGCAGGAAGGGGCTACGCTTCAAAAAAACACTGCACGCCATAGAGCAAAATCGTGAGTATGTAGGCTCAAGCGAACATGGAGATCAGTACGCTTGAAAGCGGCACGAACACAGGCATGACTATAGCACCTCTCAGTTCTTTCACACAGTTCCTCTCGTGTATGACGCGCGTACCCTCATTGTCATCCATGGATAATTTGACTCCTCGCAAAGTCAAAGGCGTGGTTGATCCCATTATTGCTGTCGGAGCAAAGGTTGTTTTATAGCCCGGACTTCAACCCGATTGAGATGATGTGGTCGTTTATCTGTGAAAAGTCAAAGCCAGAACCAAGGAAGTATTGGAAAAAGCGATTGCAGAAGCATTAGACTGCATCACTACATCCGATATTTTGTCTTGGTTCGTCGAATGTGGATATAGTAGTTAAATCAAATTGATTTAATCAAGGAAAAAGCCATCTATGTGTCTCCGAAGTAATTACGTTGGCACATAAGAAGAAGATATATTTTGGTGAATAAGAAGCACGCCATGGTGGGGAAGGAACTCTGTCTCATTAGTGGCGCGAAAAGCATGAGGTCCATCTTAACCAAAGAATCAAACGCTTACGGCGAGTGTTCACACGGTAATAAGTTGGATATTATGTTTGCGACATTCGTTTTACTGGCATTGACCGTTGAGGCCTTGCTTTATGTCAAAAGGGATTAGCTGTTTACCCCCCCCTTTTTTTTTATAAGTAATGGCATATACCATACCTCACTTAAGAAAGGAAAAACTATGGGACATGTACTCCATGCTCACGCCAGGACAACTCAGGTAGTGCGTAGAGAAATAATAAAATAGTCAAGAAAGCCTGATAAAGCTTGCAGTACATTATGGCGTGAATCTAAAAACTATTGAGAGATGGAGAAAAAGAGACTTTGTCCA
>JAISPL010000006.1 GCA_031274925.1 Syntrophobacterales bacterium
TACCCCTTACTATTCCATTTTTTATAGTTCGTTCTGAGTCGTAATTCTTACACTTCGGCATGACACACCTCCAATAAGAGGAGGTGTATTATAAATATATCGCTATGTAAATATTCTCAATACGACAAAGAAAATCACCATCAAACATTGCTCAAGCGGACAATATGGGGTCGTTGAAAACGACTTCGCCTATTTCAAATGCAGCGGAGCGTTCTACCGTTAGTAATCAGTGCGGTCCCATTACGGAGCCATCGGTGACGGTTTTATAAGTTAAGTATATAATCCCCCTTTTTTTTGAAGAACAATAAAGATACAAGGGAAACAAACAGGCCATGGAGAAATGTTAAACGCGCCAAAGATACGCATGGGATAAGTACCCTTAAAGAATAACCGAACTAATCTTATAAAAATCACACGGATTACGATTATCCGGCGCTGTAAAAATTGCTCACGACGACCCTTATGGAGCCTATGATAATGATGGTTCTGGGCGTCTATTCTTTGGACTCGTTATCGCCATGTATCCGCCTATCTTCAAATTGGGAACTGTGGCCGGATAAATTCCACGCCAGTCGCGCAGGTTCCAGACCGCTTCCGCCGGATGGAGTCAGCCGGGGCAAAAGCCTGCGAGATGGCGCTCAACCCGTTTCTGCGGCCAACAGACCAAGATCTTTGATCATTTCAAGGTCGTCAGTCGTATTCCTGCCACCTGTGGTGAGGTAATTTCCCGTCATGAAGGAGTTGCACCCCGCAACTATCGCAAGAGGCAGAAGCTGTCTCAGGTTCTTCTCTTTTCCACCGCACAGTTTGATATCTTTGTAAGGAAGTATAAAACGGAAAAGAGCGATGGTTATGAGGATTTCCATCGGTGCAAGTGGTGGCGTACTGGCAAGGGGGGTCCCGTAAATGGGGTTAAGGATATTGACCGGCACGGAATCGACGTCCAACTCCTTGAGCGTCATGGCCATCTCCACCCTCTGCTCCATGGTTTCCCCGAGACCGATAATACCTCCCGAACAGACTGAAAGCCCGGCAGCTTTCGCGGCCTTTACCGTGACAATATCCTCCGCGTATTCATGGGTGCTGCAAATATGAGGGAAGAAACTCTTTGAAGTTTCGAGATTGTGATGGTATCTGAAAAGGCCCGCTTCTTTCAGCGCTACTGCCTGCTCTATGTTAAGCATGCCCAAGGAACCGCACGGCTTGATTCCGAGCCTAAGTATCTCCCCGGCAGCAGAGTAGATCGTGTTCCATTCGGCCTCATCGGCGACCGACGTGCCGCTGGTGACAATTCCAAAATAATGGGCGCCCAATTCCTTAGCTCGGTGGGCCTTTTCTATTATTTCCACCGCCCCGACAAGAGGATACACGGGGGCACCGGTCTCGTGGTGGGCCGATTGGGCACAAAACCCGCAATTCTCCGGACATATGCCTGACTTTGCGTTGATAATAGCGCAGAGGCTCACGTTCCTGCCCTTGAAATGGTCTCTCACATCCGCTGCCGCCGCGAAGAGCCGGAAAGGGTTCCTGACTCCCTCGCTATAGAGTTCCATGGCATCATCGGTATCAATCGCCCCTTGAAGGGCTTTTTCTTGCAGCCTCTCAATTCTGGAAGTCATGTGTCCCTCCAGTCCTCTCATTGTCGGCGTCGTCTGTTCCGTCGTTTATTTTCCCCCAGGCAGCGACCGCCTCCAAGGCGCGTCTCACTACCCTGTCTTTTTCCTTCTTGTTGTAATCCTGAAGGATGCCAAAGTTAACGTTCATAGGTTGAAAATCTCTCCTTTCAGTTGTGATATATTGCAAAAGGGCGCCAGTACAGCAGTATCCGGGCGGGGATTCAAAGGAGATTCCCCTAAGATACATATATGAGGAAATACCCGCGAGGAGTCCCATGGCCGTTGATTCTATGTAGCCTTCAACTCCAGTTATCTGGCCCGCAAAAAAAAGTCTTTCCATGGCCTCCATGTTAAGCCGTGGAGTGAGCACTGATGGGGCGTTGATATATGTGTTCCGGTGAACACTCCCAAGTCTCAAAAACATGGCATGCCCCAGTCCTGGTATCATTCTGAAAACCCGCTCCTGTTCCGGATATGTCAATTTTGTCTGGAAACCCACCAGGTTATACATAGTCCCTGCCGCATCTTCCCGTCTGAGTTGGACTACCGCGTAAGGCCTCTTGCCTGTTAACGGGCGAACAAGGCCGACGGGCTTCATTGGGCCATACGCAAGCGTCTTCCTGCCTCGCTCCGCCATGATCTCAACGGGCAGGCACCCTTCAAAGTAGCGTACCTCCTCAAAATCTCGCATGGCAACTCTTTCGGCGCTGATAAGAGCGTCCAGAAAGGCGTTATATTCCTCCTCGGTAAGAGGGCAGTTCAGGTAGTCATCGGTCTGGTCTGCATAGCGCGAGGCGAAAAAGGCTTTTTCCATATCCACCGACTCAGCGTCAACAATAGGGGATATGGCATCAAAAAAGAAAAGGTTCTCAAGGCCCGTAATCCCTTTTATCCGATCCGCGAGGTCCTGGCTTGTAAGGGGGCCCGTAGCGATTACCACCACACCGGGAGGTATCTCCTTCACTTCTTCCCGAATTACACGAATTAGTGGGTGAGCTTCAATCTCTTTTGTGATCTTTGCAGAGAACTCTTCCCTGTTCACTACCAGCGCCTTGCCTCCTGGGATCTGGGCACTGTCCGCTGCTCTCATAATTATGGAATCTAATGTGCGCAACTCTTCCTTGAGTAATCCGTGGGCATTGTATAGGTCTTTCGATTTCAATGAATTGCTGCATACCAATTCCGAGAGGAAAGATGTTTTATGGGCGGGTGTTGCCATATGGGGCCGCATCTCGTAGAGCGCGACAGGCTGTCCCCTCCTGGCTATCTGATACGCGGCCTCCACCCCTGCCAAGCCGCCTCCGATTACTTTGATTTCCATCCGCATTCCTTGCGCAGGCAGGAAAGGTTCTTACGGTAAAGAAAAAGCGTCGGGGCGCCGCATGCCGGACACGGACCTTCTGTTGGCTCAGCGTTCGTCGCAAAAGAGCAATCCGGGTATCGCGAACAGGCTGTAAATTTCCTCTTCATCTTGGAAACTTTTTCCACAAGCTTTCCTGTACAGCCCGCATTCGGACACAGAAAGCCAAGCGAAAAAGGCTCGGTATGTTTGCAGGAAGGATAATTGCTACATGCCAAAAACCTGCCGAACCTGCCTGACTTCTCGATCATATTTCCGCCGCACTCCACACACACTCCTTTTACTTCCTGTTCGACTACCCTTATAGCTCCACTGCTGTCCACCGTCACATTCATTTTATTCTTACACGCTGGCCTACCGCTGCATACCAGGTATTCACCGTTCTTTCCCCACCTTAGGATCATATTGCTGCCGCACTTATCGCACTTAATATCGGTCTCTTTTTCCTCTTTCTTGAGGCTTTTCATCCCTTCCTGGGCACCGGAAAGCTCTTTTTCAAAGGCCCCGTAAAACTTTTCGAGGGAATTTATCCAGTTGGCTTTCCCCCCTTCTATTTGGTCAAGTTTTTTTTCAAGTTTTGCGGTAAAATCCACATCAACTATCATAGGAAAGAAGTCTTTGAGGAGACTGTTGACGGTCCTGCCGAGAGAGGTCGGTATGAGTTTTCCCTTGTCTCTCCTTGCATAGGTACGCTCCTGGACCGTGCTTACGATGGTTGCATACGTCGATGGTCTTCCTATGCCACGTGTTTCGAGGGTCTTAATAAGGGATGCTTCGGTAAATCTCGGCGGCGGCATCGTGAAGCGCTGGTTCAGCAAGGTATCGGTGTGGGTAAGTTTCATCCCTGTTTTCATTTCGGGGAGATAGGCGGCCCCTTGTTTGTCCTCTCCGGTCTCTTCCGTGTCTGAGGCTGATTCTTCCTCATATACCTTCGTAAATCCGTCAAAGAGTACGTGAAAACCCCTTGCAACAAAAACGTAATCGGCGGCAGAAATATCTGCCACCTTTGTTTTCAGTTTCTTGTGGGTCATTTGAGACGCGACGAATCTTTTCCATATAAGGTCGTATAGAGCAAAGAGTTCTTTATCGAGATACGGTTTTGCTTTTTCCGGGGTAATATGTATGTAAGCTGGCCTTATCGCTTCGTGAGCATCCTGGGCGGATTTTCTGTTCTTGAAAATGTGGGGTGTTTTGGGCAGATAATCAGCACCATAATTTGTATTGATATACTGTCGCGCCTCGGCTACCGCTTCAGTTGAAACCCTCACAGAATCCGTTCTCATGTAAGTGATGAGACCTGTAAGGCCTTCTTCTTCCCCCATATCGACGCCCTCATAGAGTTTCTGGGCCAGTGCCATGGTTCGTTTTGGTGAGAACCGCAGTTTTCGTGACGCCTCTTGTTCAAGTCTGCTCGTGATGAAAGCCGGTTGGGGAGATACGTTCTTCTCTTTTATTTGAAGGTTTGTAATAATGAATTGTTCCTTCCTGATTGCTTTTTTAATCTCTTCGGCCTCTTTTTTTGTTGAAATTCTGATCTTGTCTTTGCCTTTTCTTTCGAGGGTAGCCCTGAACCGCTCTCCCGAAGGGAGTTCAAGGTCCGCTTCAATGGTCCAGTATTCTTCCTTGGTGAACCTCTCTATTTCTTCTTCTTTGTCACAGATGAGTCTTAACGCTACGGACTGGACCCTGCCGGCTGAAAGACCGTAACTGACCTTTTCCCACAGCAACGGACTGATTTTATATCCCACGAGCCTGTCAAGAATTCTTCTCGCCTTTTGGGCATCATACTTGGAAACGTCAAGCACCGTGGGATTATTCAAAGCGTCCAGGACGCCTTTTTTTGTTATTTCATGGAAGAGCACCCGTTTTACGTTCTTCTTTTTTCCTACCACCTCTGCAACGTGAAAGGCTATCGCTTCACCCTCCCTGTCGGGGTCTGACCCTATGTAAATATGTTCTGCATCGGAACTCACTTTTTTGATCTCGTCGACAGCTTTCGATTTTCCCTTTACGAGGACGAAATGAGGGGTAAACCCTTTATCTATATCAACGCCGATCTTGCTCTTCGGCAGATCCTTAATGTGGCCGTAAGTCGCCTTTACAGTAAAATCTTTGCCGAGAAATTTGGAAAGTGTTTTCATTTTCGTTGGTGATTCAACAATAAGCAGTGACTTGCCCATCTATCCTTTGCCTCCACAGCATTTCTTATTTCCTGATGTAAAATCCCCCGGCGACCTCGCGAATCGCATCTTTCATTTCGAGTACGGTGAGAATTGCCATTACTTCCTTTGCCGCCATTTTGCTTTTTTCTATGACCTCGTCAACATGAATCCTCCGAGGTCCGACAATGGAATAAATATAATCTTCGTTTCCATCCAGATCAATCGGTTTTTTTCGTATCACGGTAAGGCCTGGAAAACACTCGGCTATAACATCCTCAATGGAATCAACCAGTTTTGCGCCCTGCTTTATGAGGGCATTGGTCCCGGTGTATTCTTCACTGAAGATGCTTCCAGGAATAGCCATAACACTCCTTCCGTACTCAGCGCCAAGCCTTGCGGTTATGAGAGAGCCGCTCTTTTTAGCTGCTTCAATCACAAGTACACCTTTTGAAAGACCAGCAATGATCCTGTTTCTTTCCGGGAAATGGTAGGCAAGAGGTCTTTCTCCAAGGCCATATTCGGTGAGCACAGCTCCTTCTTCCCCCACTCTTTGATAAAGCCGTTTGTTTTCCCATGGATAGCAGATGTCGAGGCCGCATCCGAGAACGGCGATGGTTTTCCCCGAACCTGTAAGGGCCCCTCTGTGGGCTGCCGCGTCCACGCCTCGCGCAAGGCCACTTATGACGGTTATACCCAGAGAGGAAAGTGTATCGGCTATCTTCTCCGACAGATTCATGCTTTCTTCCGATGCCCGCCTTGATCCGACTATGGCAACAGCATTCTGCTCCAAGGATAGCGATCCTTTCTTGTAAAGCACGAGAGGGGGATCGGGAATGTTTTTAAGTAATTCAGGATAGGTATTATCTTTTATGGTGATGACTTCCGCGCCCCGCTCCCTAAGAGCGGCAAGCTCAGAGTCAATGTCGCCCCACCCCTTGAATGAGAATATCTCCTGTCTGGCTGCTCCACTGAGTGTGCCATCATCGCCCTCAAACAGGGACGCCACGTGACGGACTCCTTCCGCCACCTGTCTTTTGGCCGACCTGCTGATACTCCTGAGCCTGGAGAAAGCGATGAATGCTCTTATTTCTTCCATGCGGTTGCCTGAAATCTCCTCACGAGTTTTTACTCCTTGCTTTATCTCGGTCCCTTAAACCTGTCGACTGCAAGAGAGGCCATCGCGAATACCTCTCTGAGAAAAATGATTCTTGATCGGCCCTCTTTCCACCACCGGTCTATTTTGAACGATGATACGCCGACAGGCTTGATCAGATAGACCATCTTCCCATTGATTACTGAATCTCGGTAAAGGATGTGGTATCTCCTTGATGCGTATTCTGGAACTAGAATTATCATTTTTTTTAAACCAAGGGCAGCGAAGGCTCTCTTTGTCTTTCTTGTTTTTCCTATATCATCGCCTTCCACTTCTATTTTCCTCACCACATTATCCTTTATGCCCCTTTGCTGGGCCATCCGATGGATCGGTTCCAGAATGCTCGTGCCGAACGCCCTGTCTTCTTCCACGTAAATAATCCTCCCGTTTCCGGCCCAGTATTCTCTGAAGGCGTCAATATAAAGATCACCATCTCTGTCCTCCTCAAACCGTGGAACAAAAAGGGCATCAGAAGGGAAGATTTTGTCTTCATGTCTGAGTTGGCCGCCCATCAACTTCAAACTGATGGGATGTACGGACAGCCCGATTGCCACGAGGAGACAGACGAGAATAGACAGAAGACAACCCCGCCCGGTCTTGCCTCCTGTTTTCATGATTCTCCCTCATGGGCATCCACCACCTCCGTGCCTGCAACCAGATCGTGAAAAGTGATTCCTCGAAAGACTACCGCCATGAAAAAGCCGAAGAAGCAGACAGACGCTGACAGCACGTAACCGACAGCCCTGACGAGGGATCTGAAAAACCCCAGTCCTTTTGCTGCACCCCCTAATTCGCTCCTTATCACTCTTATACTCAGCATATTCTTTCCGATAGTCATCCCCGGTCCCATTGTAAGAAAGGTAAAGTAAAAGAGAAAGAGAAGTGAAGAAAAAACAAGGCAAAACAGGAGAACAGCGGAAAAACTGAGGAATGTCAGACCACCCGACCCTGCGCTGTAACCTGCCAGGGCGGCAACAGCCGTCATGCCCGAAAAGAAGGCAATAATCGAAAGATCAATTAAAAACGCAACAAATCTTGCAAAAATAGAGGCTCTTCTCATCTCTTGCTGTATTCATGAAGGATTATAGAGAGTACTACAAGGGGGGTTGTTTCGGACCTGAATATGCTTTCCCCCAAGGTGCATGTACTAAAGCCATTCTCTTTCAGCCATTCTACCTCGAATTCTTCAATACCGCCCTCGGGACCAACAGCCACGCATATCTCCCCATCCCTCTGAGTGGAGACAAGGTCTTTCATGGTTGTTTCTTTCTCTTTCTCGTAAAAAACCCAGCGGTTGCCTGCTTGAGCAACATGAGGGATAATATCTCTCAAGGGAGTCGGTTCGGTAACCTCAGGAATAGAGAAGCGTCCTGACTGCCGCGATGCCTCAATGGCAATTCTCTTCCATCTCTCATACTTTTCCTTTTCTTTCTCTTTCGGTCTCACGACACTTCTTTTGAAAATAGTCGGAACTATCCTGTCCACCCTCAATTCGGTGGCTTTCTCGACAAGCCAGTCCATACGCGGGCCTCTGATGGGACTCGCGCAGAGAGTGACACCTGGTCTCTTTTCCTCTGCCTTGTGTTCAATATCAAGAACATTGAGATAAAGCTCTTTTCCCTTAATCGCGTTAACAACACAACAATAAAGACATCCGTTCCCGTCGACGAGATCAATCCGCTCTCCTGCCGTTTTTCGCAGTACGGTCACTATATACTTACGCATCGGGCCCGTAAGGAGAGCCAGACCGTTATTCATCTCAAGTTTGTCTACAAAAATTCTTCTGATCTCCATACTTATCTTTCGGGCAGTCTGTAAAAATAAGACTCATAGAGCCTGTGGTATTCCGACCACCTCTCGTTTTCCATGCTATTTTTTAGATGTTCCCTGACACCCATTACCTTTGCATCAAGATTATCCAGGTAATGGACAATCAGTGCCTCAATGCACATGGGCTTCTTCGGCGAACCCCATTCTTCAACCCCGTGGTGGCTAACAATAATATGAGAGAGAATATCCGCGAGATCCTGGGGGAAATTTTCGACCTCCTTGATGAGTGTTTCGAGTATTATTACGCCGAGGGCTATGTGTCCGAGCAGTCTGCCCTTATCCGAATGTTTAAACGCTCCGTGTAATTGTATTTCTTCCACCTTGCCGATATCGTGGAGAAGGCATCCGGTCACAATCACATCCCGGTTGCCGCCGAGAACCGTTGCCGCATGTTTGCCCATCTTTGCCATGGAAACCGAGTGCTCCATAAGCCCCCCCATATGCAGATGATGCACCCCTATTGAAGCGGGAAAGAGAGAATACCGCTCCATCAGATATCCTTTCATCTCAAGAACCTTGAAGAGCGCAAGAAGATGGGGATTCTGTATTTCCGAAATAAGAGTCTCATATTCCTTCCTGAGATGTGTCGTTCCCTGCTCGTATCCGGGATAGAAATCCTTCATTTCTGCAAGGCCCATCTCTTCCTCAATCTTCCTGATATCCGTTATGGTCAACTGTGGTTTTTGCTGGTACATCCGAATCCTGCCCCTGACCTGGACAAGATCGTTTTTCTGGAAAAGCCCGCTCAGCGTTTCTACTCGGTCCCAGACTCTTCCTTCAATAGTTCCTGTCTTATCCCGTAGTTCGACGGTCATGTACCTCGTATTGGCTTTACTTGTAAAGACCCCCTTTTTGACCACCACAAAAAAATCATTTATCTCAATGTTTTCGGTATTAATATCAGAAACATACATTTGCTTCTTCATCTTCAGTCTCCAAAATGCTCATAGCCTTTCGACATAACAGGCATAAAATTGCCATCCCGGAATAATTTTACCCCTCTCCCTTTTATTACCCGGCCGATGACTGAGACGGGCAACCCTTTTTGCTGAAGTTCCTCAATCGCGGCAAGTTTCGCAGGATGGAAGGAAAAAAGAAACTGGTAATCTTCTCCGCCAGATAGAGCGAAGTGTTCTTTTCCTTTTCTCACTAATTCTCTGGGGACAGGCAGACGTTCAAAATAAACGTGAGCACCCTTCCTGCTCTCTTTCATCATCCTTTCCAGGTCAATAATCAAACCGTCGCTTATGTCCATCATGCCGGAGGGTATTCTCCGGTCAATCAGTTCTTTCCATACCCCGTAGGGCGGCTTGGGATTTACATATCGTTCGATGAACCTGCTTTTTTTTCTCCTGATACCTTTTTTTAGAAGATAAAGTCCGTACGCGCTTTCTCCCAGAAAGCCCGTAACTCCTATCAGGTCGCCCTCTTTGGTTCCGTCACGGCCAAGATAGTGATCAGTGACAAGCTTACCTACAGCGGAGATGTCGATGAAAAAGTCCGACTTTGTCGCCGAGGTATCTCCACCAATAAGACTCACGTTGAACTCCCTTGCCACCTGCATCATGCCTGCATACAGTTGCCTGATGTCATCGTAGGACATGCTGCCCGGTATTCCTATGGTTACGAGAAAATAGAGAGGAATGGCTCCCATGGAGAAAATGTCGGAAATATTGACGTACAGTGCTTTCTTCCCCACCGCTCGGGCATCCATAAAAGCAAATTCAAAATGGACGTGCTCAACCACGGTATCCTGAACAAATACATATTCGCCCCGGGACATTCCCACGACCGCCCCATCATCCCCGATACCACGGATTATCTTTTGGCTCTTTTTTTCGAATCTCTTGAGCCGCCTTATAAGCTCATTTTCAGGTATTTCCATGATTAGTGAAAGATAATAACAGTTTATATCCCCTTTTTCAAGGCAGATAAAGGGAGGAGAGACGAGTCGTGGCGGATCGCTCGGAAAATAAATTGTATAAAATATGATTCACGAAATAACTTGACATACACCGGCGCGGGCACAGGTGTGCGCTTTGGACGCCAATCGAAAAGCTCCCTGACAGTTTCTAAGGATTTGGCGAAACGGTGGGAACTTGGGAAAACTGACGATTGAATAAGTCTTGAAACAGGCAGACATGAAAGAAACCACATTTTGCTCCCGGCCTCGGGGATGCCCTGATCAAATCGTAATTTAAGAGGCGACCGCACCGCAACTACAGAGACTACAGACACTACAGATCGGAATGCCACTTATTGTAGATACTCATGGCCTTTTCCTTGCCCTCAAAGATAAACGTATGAGCCGCTTCAGCGGCCCTATCAAGAGCGTCGGTAAGGTCATCAAGCTCCGACTTCCGGAAACGGGAGAGAACATATTCTTCCGGGAGCATGGTAGGGTCCCTGCCAATTCCGATCTTCATCCTGAAGAAGAGTGGGGACTGGAGGGCATCGGCCACCGATCTGACCCCTTTGTGGCCTGCATCCCTGCCATTCCATTTGATTTTCAATTTTCCGAATTCCATGTCAAGATCGTCCTGAATCAAGAGCATGTCTCCAAGGGAAATCCCTTTCTCTCTGATCAACCGGGAGACAGGACCGCCTGAAAGGTTCATGTAGGTATCCGGCTTGGCAAGGATTACGTCGTTATTCATACCCACTATGCAACCGCACAGTTTCTTGTTCACGGAGATATGGTATTTCTCAGAAAATCTGTCGATTGCAAGATAACCGAGGTTATGCCTCGTGTGCGCATACTCGCTTCCCTTGTTCCCGAGTCCACATAGGAGAAACAATAAGGCCTTACTCCTTCTCTTCAGTCTCCGCCTCAGGCGCCCCCACCACTTTCTCTTCAACCCCTCCATGAGCGACGGTTACGATCGCCACATCTCCCCCTTCCAGCACTTTAATCCCTGACAGGGAAACCTGGCTTACGTGGAAGGAATCGCCGATGTCGAGGTCGCTCACATCAATCTCCAGCGCTTCCGGGATCTGGGTCGGCAGGCACTCAATCCTGATGGTCCTGAGATGCTGTTCAACGATGCCGTCATTCAACATGCCTTTGGCTTCACCTTTCAGATGAACGGGGATTTCCACCTCAATCGTCCTGGTCATGGACACCTGCAGGAAATCTATATGAAGCACTTTGTCTCCCACAAACTCTCTCTGAATCTCTTTGATCATTACGGGTCGATGCTCAGCTTTTCCTGCAATGGTGAGTTCCATATCGAGAATCGCGTTTCTCTTCATATGTCTGCCGAGCACGCTCCACTCTCTTGCCGAAACGGCAATGGAAAGAGGATCTACATCTTTGCCGTAAATAACGGCCGGGATCTTCCCCTCATTTCTGAGTTTCCGAGCTACGGACTTTCCTGTATCAATTCTTTTTTCCGCCTTTATGAGGGCTTGGTCCATTGAATCCTCCTTGACTTCACACTATATAAACAATGAACTTACCGATTCATTGCTGTGTATTCTTTTGATTGTTTCTCCCAATATGGGAGAAACATCAAGCACCTTTATCTTCTTCAGTCTCTTGCCTGCCGCTGAAAGTGGTATGGTATTTGTGACTACCAACTCTTTCAGGGGGGACTTCTCAATATTTGTCACCGCAGTCCCCGAAAGGACCGGATGGGTACAGCAGGCATAGACTGCGGAGGCGCCGTTCTCCAATATCTCTATCGCCGCCTTGACAATGGTTCCCCCTGTATCCATCATATCATCAAGGATTATGGCAACCTTGTTTTTTACATCACCGATGACATGCATTACCTTTGAATGGTTCGCCCTCTCTCTCT
The DNA here is from genome assembly GCA_031274925.1 of Syntrophobacterales bacterium. Taxonomy (NCBI): domain Bacteria; kingdom Pseudomonadati; phylum Thermodesulfobacteriota; class Syntrophobacteria; order Syntrophobacterales; species Syntrophobacterales bacterium. The sequence goes on from JAISPL010000006.1 coordinate 11,922, forward strand.
GTTTGTCAATTATTGCGAGAGAGGCATTCAACCGCTTACCCATTTCCCTCGCCCGCTCAACGCCTCCCGCATCAGGAGAGACAATCACTATCTCACCTTCAATCTTCTTCACATATTCTAATAATACCGGAAGAGCCAGCAGGTGGTCCACAGGAATATCAAAAAAACCTTGAATCTGGCCCGCATGAAGGTCCATAGCAAGAATTCTGGAGATACCGGCCGTTGCGATGAGGTTCGCCACGAGCCTCGCTGATATGGAGGTCCTGGGAACTACTTTTCGATCTTGTCTCGCATATCCGTAATAGGGTATAACCGCCGTTATTCTGCCTGCTGAGGCCCTCTTCAATGCATCAATCATTATCAGTAATTCCATAAGGTTATGACTCACAGGAGGACATGTGGGCTGTACTACAAAGGTATCCATACCCCTTACGCTCTCATTTATCTCCACCTGGATCTCTCCGTCGCTAAACTTGCTGACGTTAGCCTCTCCCAGCGGCACCCCCAGGAATTTACATATTTTCTCCGCAAGCGGTGCATTCGCATTACCCGTAAATATTTTGAGCTTGTCCACTTGGACCCTCCTAAATAATAATTCTGGGGCGGGAGGATTCGAACCTCCGAATGCAGGCTCCAAAGGCCTGTGTCTTACCGCTTGACGACACCCCAATCAGCATATCTTTATCTATTCTATCTGCACCCTGGCGGTCTCGGTTTGATACGATACGCCTCACGCATGGTCGCTCTATCTGTTACCGCATCAAACTATTTTAGAAAGTAACAGTATCTTCAGAAGAACCGTCTTTCATCTTCTTACGCGGTATAGTCACGAAGAGTTTGTTATACCCATTGATATCTCTTATAATAAAATAGTCGTCCAAGACACCCATGCATAGACCGTTGCTTTATTCTCATCTGCAGGAAATATCTTGACCGCCATTACATCAATATGGCTCCCTATATGCTGTGAGTCACAAATAGGCTGCCCATACCCTCCAATGATTTCAACGCATTCCTTGCTTTCTCTTCGTTCTCAAAAATCCCAAAGACCGAAGAACCGCTTCCGCTCATCAATGCACCAACGGAACCGGAATCCATCAGCCTCGCTTTTACATTCTTGATTGTAGGGCATATGAGCGTTCCGACTTTTTCCAGGTCATTCTCCAAAATCCGTGAAACGTCGTAAGCGGTAGCCAGATTTCCAGTCAATTTAATATCATTTTCCCCTTTTGTCAACACGATTTTTAGTCGTTTGTAGACCTCGGCAGTCGAAAGAATCGTGTCCGGATAAACGACCAGATACCAGAGGCGTGGCAGTGAAACCGGCGTTATCCTCTCCCCTATCCCTTCCATAAGACACGATCCACCGTGTATGAACAGCGGTACGTCCGCGCCTATTTCGGCGCCAAGCCCCATGAGTACATCATCGTTTATTTGCAGTTCCCACATCATATTTAGAGCCTTCAGCGTCGTTGCCGCGTTACTGCTTGGTCCGCCCAGACCGCTACCTATGGGGATGTTTTTCTCAATAAATATTTTGACCCCCCGCGTAATGCCATACTGCTTCCTGAGGAGTGTAGCAGCCCGAAAGACAGTATTCTGCTCTCCCTCGGGGAGCAGTCCCCTGTCATCTTTTACTATGACTTTCCCTGATGGTTCTTCCTTGATGTGGAGAATATCATAAAGAGATATGACATCTACCACGCTGAACAGATTGTGATAGCCATCCTCTCTCTTTGAGAGTACCTTGAGCATGAGATTCACCTTGGCAGGCGATGCGCAACTCAGCTTCATGTTTTCTCCTTCAAAACAATATCAACTCCTGGCCGCTTCTTTTGAAAGCCTTACTTCACTAAATACCGCGAACGGCTTCGACCTGGTATTTGTCCATACCGAATTCCGGATTCGCGATAATGTTGATCTTGGTCTTGTATGTATCTTCAAGATTCTCTAAAGAGCACTTCTCTTCCTCATAAAGGAGGCTTACCACTTCAGGCGACAAATATACATTATAAACTTTGCCCTCTTCTTTCCGGCACGCACTCCTCAACTCCCTCAACACTTCGTAACAGACCGTATACCGCGACTTGACGTATCCTGAACCCTCGCAATTGGGACAGACCTCCGATAGCAGGGTCACAATATTGTGACGGGTCCGTTTCCGCGTAAGTTGCACAAGACCAATTTCACTTATAGGATACGCGAAAGTCTTGATCCTGTCCTTCTTCAACGCCTCTGTCAGGGATTGGAACACCGTCTCTCTCGATTCCTTCCTTTCCATATCGATGAAATCTATAATTATGATACCACCGATGTTTCGCAATCTTATCTGGTAGGCAATTTCTTTCACTGCTTCAAGATTGGTTCGGAGAATCGTATCTTCAAGATCTTTTTTCCCGAGATACCGGCCAGTATTCACGTCGATGACGGTAAGAGCTTCCGTGTAATCAAGAACAATATACCCGCCTGACTTGAGCCATATCTTCTTTTGCAGGAGTTTCGCAATCTCAATCTCGATCCTGTACATTTCGAAAATGGGGTCTTTCTCTCCGAAATAACTGAGTTCACACGCCTGATCGGGGAGAAGCTCCTGGAGAAATACTTGTATCCGCTCGTATATGTAAGGGTCATCTACGACAATCTTTCTCAGATTGTGAGAGTGGAGATCCCTGATAACACGAAATATGATACCCAGGTCCTGGTGAAGGATGGATGGCGCCCTCAAATGTTCTGCTTTCTCCTGTATGCTCTCCCATACTCGTCTCAGAAAATTGAGGTCACTCTCCATCTCCTCCTTGGTTTTAAATTCGGAGGCCGTCCTTGCGATAATGCCAAAACCTTTGGGGCATATCTCTTTAAGAATCGTGGCCAGCCTCTTTCTTTCGTCCTCCTGCTCAATTCTCCTGGACACCCCCACATGCTCGGTGGACGGCATAAGGACGACAAGCCTTCCTGGAAGCGTTATCTTTGAGGTAACCCTAGTCCCTTTCTGCCCTATCGGCTCTCTTGAAACCTGAACGATCAGTTCCTGGCCTTCCTCAAGTACACCCTCAATCCGCTCCGGATTCTCCGCCATGGGTACGCCTGAATTTTCGAATTCCTCATACATCATCCTGTCGAGTATTATGTCTCCCACATAAAGGAACGCGGATTTTTCGAGTCCTATATCTACAAACGCTGCGTCCATGCCAGGAACTATCCTGGCGACCCTGCCTTTGTAGATGCTCCCCACCATGCTACTATCATTCTTCTTCTCTATAAAAAATTCTACAAAAGCCCCGTTCTCAAGAAACGCTATTCTTGTCTCGCTGAACGTTACGTTAATTATCAGTTCCGATGCCATTGATCCTTTTCGCCTCCATCTTAATAATGCGCGCAAATACCCCGTTCTTCCACAAATCCCTTATACCCTTTCTTTCCTTCGAAAGATAAAAATACCTCGCCCCCCTGACCTTCCATTGGGATTCCTCCATATCAACGGGTTTATCCGAAATGAGCAGATATATACATTCCCGAGCCATGTTCTGCAGCCGGCCTGAACCCCACTCCAATATTCTTATGCCTCTCGGCAGCCTTCCGTTAATTCCCCTGATCAGGGTTTCGCTCGGAAAAATTACACCGTCACTTTCAAGCTCAATCAATTCACACATGCTCTCCATACCCATAGGAAGGGCTTCGGACATGGAAATCTTCGGCATGGGGTGGTATTTACGGTGCATTTTTATGTGAATGCCAGCCGACCTGAAGGCCCTGAGCAGGATTCCCATAGTGTCGAGATGCCCTATGTAGCGCGCATCCCCGTATTTCCCATATCTGAACGTGAACCTGTAGGAGATCGGCTCACCGCGTTCCAGGCGGTACACCTGGTCCTGGGCTTCAGTCTCAAAGGATGGGATAATTACATCGTGCGCTTCTTTATTCCTCATTGAACGGAACTCCCCGCAGCCCATGCCGCACATGGCACATTCTTCGTAACAGTCCTGGGTTGTCCGAGCCACATCTGCCTTCTCAGCCTCCCTGAGAAGAAACTCCTCTTTGACCCCCATTTCGATAAAAGACCAGGGCAACTGTTCACCTAGAGGCCTCCTGCCCAGATACCGCCCCTTCTCCATGCCCTCATTCCTGAACCATTCGTCGTATAACTCTGGCCTGAAGAATTCTCTCCATGCTTCCAGTTTTGTACCTTTTCCGGCAAGATACTTAAATAGAGGGAAAAGATATTCATCTCCCCGTGCAATAAGCGCCTCCACGGTACTCATCTTTATATCTCTGAATTTGACGGTCACATTCTTTTTCCTCAATGATTTCTTCACCATCGCCATCTTTTCGGCCAGCAAACCTTCGCTTTCCATGGGAAGCCATTGATAAGGCGTGTGGGGCTTCGGAATAAAGGGAGAGACCGCGAGGTTAATACTTATACCTTCCTTTGCGAAAGGCTCCGTCAACTCCCGTATATTTAAAATGTCTTCCTCCTTCTCCCACGGAAAACCTACCATAAAATACAGCTTCAGTTTTCTCCAACCGTATTTCTTTAAGATTGGAAGAACCGTTATGAGGGAGTTAAAATCAATATTCTTATTGAGCCTGCATCTCATCTCCAGCGACGCAGACTCGAGAGCAAAGGTGAAACCTGTCCGGGCTATATCTCCAATTACCCTTATCTCCTCTTCCCCGATGCTCCCTATTCTGAGTGAGGGCAGCGCTATCGACACACCTCGGTGTCTCTCCTTGATGTATGAGATAGTCTGAAAGAGGGCGCTGTAATCGCCTGAGCTCAGGGAAAGGAGCGAAATTTCCTCGTAACCTGTCTCGCGTATCGCCCTGTCTATGATTCCCGTCACGTTCCCAAAAGACCGTTCCCGATAGGGTCTGTAGCCGAATCCTGCAAGACAAAATCTGCATCCGTTGCCGCATCCTCTCGACACCTCTACATTCAGTCTATTATGAATACTTCCCACTATGGGGATAGGCGGTCGCACCGGATGGATAGACTTGTCAAGATCTCCCACGAAAAGTCGTCTTACACTATCTTTCGGAAAGAGAGGAGAATATACACCCTCCAGAGAACCCAGTTGCCTGATAATCTCTTCTCTGGCCAGTCCCTTTAAATCTCCAAGGACTTGAAGGATGCTCACGAGCGCTTCGTCAGCCTCCCCGATCACAACTATGTCGAAAAATTGTTCGAAGGGTTTGGGGTTGAGCATAAGAGGTCCGCCACCGATCACTATGGGTCCGCAGGTCCTTTCTGAGGAACATAGAGGGATATGGGCCAGAGCCAGCATGTTGAGCACGTTGGTAATATTCAATTCATAAGACAGGGAAAACCCCACTGCATCCATAGCCCCGAGCGGCGTATGTGACTCCAAGGTCATAAGAGGGATGCCGTTCTGTCTCAAATAGGCATCCATATCGATCCATGGTGCAAAACACCGCTCACACCATACATCCTCGCGGGAATTCATAAGTTCATAGAGGAGAAAGAGACCATAATAGGACATCCCCACCTCGTAGATATCAGGATAACAAAGGGCGAACCTCACTCTCACCCGGTCCGGGTCTTTGAGTCTGACATTAGGCTCTATGCCCGTATACCGGGCGGGTTTTGTTATATGCTGCGGTATATTCATTCTGTTTCCTTATAGATCGCAGAAAACGACCGGCCACAGACCCAAAGCTGGAAAAGCCCATTCATTTGCCTGATGGGGCTTATCCACTAAGGTCTGCCGCAAGTTCAACGTTTATTCATAATCCGGGCAAGATCATCCGTCACTGTCTTTTGTATCCTCTCCAACGATTCAAGGGTCCTTGCTTCAAACCTGAGAACCAGGATCGGGCCCGTATTGGAAGGCCGGACCAGCCCCCAGCAGTCTTCGAAAATGACCCTCACCCCATCTATATCGATCACCTGGTGCGTCTTTTTATAATAATCTGTGAGCCTTTCCACCACTCCGAATTTAAGCTCGTCCGGACAATCAATCCGTATCTCCGGGGTAGAATATGTTTTCGGTAGGTCCTTAAGAAACTCGGAAAGCGGTCTCCCATCTTTTCCCATTATCTCAAGCAGCCTCAGTGAGGCATATATAGCGTCATCGTACCCAAAGAACTTGTCGGCAAAAAATACATGACCGCTCATCTCGCCCCCGAGGAGCGCCCCTGTCTCCTTCATTTTCTGTTTTATGAGAGAGTGACCCGCCTTCCACATGACCGGTACACCTCCGCTACGCTCCACTTCGTCAAAGAGATTCGTTGAACACTTCACTTCAGAGACAAAATGTGCCCCCGTATGCTCCTTCAAAATATCCCTTGCGAAAATCACCATCAGGTAATCACCCCAGATAATGTTCCCCTCGTTATCGATAACCCCGATTCTGTCCCCGTCACCGTCGTACCCTATGCCCACATCCGCCTTTGTTTCAACAACCGTCCTCCTCAAAACCTCCAGGTTCTTTTCAACTGTTGGGTCCGGGTGGTGGTTAGGGAAATGGCCGTCCATTTCACAAAAAAGCTCCGTGACATGCTGGCCCATCTCCTTCATAATCGGTGTGGCGATGACGCCTGCTGTGCCGTTTCCCGCGTCAAGAACGACCTTAAAGTCCCTCTGCAGCTTTATATTCGTTCTGAGGAATCTATAGTAATCGTCCACCAGCCCTTTGTATGCTTTGTACGAACCTTCTCCATGGTAAAATCTCTCCTTCTCAATGATGGTTCTGAGATATTGTATCTCGCTTCCAAAAATTGTCAATTTGCCGAAAGCCACCTTGAATCCGTTTTGATCCCCCGGATTATGACTGCCAGTAATCATGATCCCGCCATCAACGTCCATATTGAAGAGGGAAAAGTAGAAGAGACCCGTGGGAAGCACCCCCAGGTCAATGATATTAAGACCGCTCTCCAACATACCCGAGACAATCACGTCTCGGAGATGCTCGGAACTCAGTCTGCAATCCCTGGCAATGGAGACGGTTTTTTTGTCACGCTCCTGTATGTACGTACCAAAAGCCCTTCCAATATTCCTCACCACTTCATCGTTTAAATCAGGGTCAACCGTACCCCTGATATCGTATTCTCGAAAAATCTGGGTGTTCATTAGGATACCTCCTTTCCTTGTTCCTTATGCAAACCAATAACTACCCATTCACTTTCCATTCCAGACTGTTCAAGCCCCGACAAATGCGGCCCCGAGGATGGCGGCATCTTCACCTAGGCTCGCCTTTCTCAGTTGCAAGCCTGCCACGGACCCGGCCATGGCCCGTTTCAGTATTACTTCTCTTGCCTGATCGACAATGTGTCTGGTCCCAAAAACCACGCCTCCGCCCAATATGACAATTTCTGGGTTCAGCATATTCACGAGGCTCGCCAGGCCCACACCCATATATTCTACGACTTCCTCCCATATCCTGCCGCACAGCTCGTCGCCTTCCAGATACGCTTCCTCTACATGGCCGGCATTAAGGGCTGCCATATCGCCCCTTATTATCTGCCATATCTTGCCTCTATACCCTTGCCGCATCAGTCTCTTCACCCGCTCGACGATATGGTATCCTCCGCAGAACGCTTCAAAGCATCCGGCACTTCCGCACCGACACGGATACCCATGAGGGTTAAGCGTCATGTGCCCGATCTCGCCACCTACGTTTAAGAAACCTCTGTACAGTTTCCCGTCCATGATAAATCCCCCTCCTATCCCTGTCCCCATAAATACGCCGAGAACATTAGAAGGCTTACCTCCAAGGCCAAATTTCCATTCACCATAGACGGCAGCATTCGCATCATTTTCAATAGATGTCGCCACTCCGGTCGCCCGTTCGATGTCATCCTTCAAAGGTGCATCATGGAAACCAAGGTTAGGTGATACCACAATCATTTGAGAATGCTTCTCGATCTGGCCGGCGCACGCGATGCCTACCCGTTCAATCTGACCTCTGGCTGCCCCGGCCGCTCCTATTATACCATCTATGAGACCGACGATCTTCTCCACGATCCTCACGTAACCGGACTGCGGGTCAGTGGGAACCTTCCGTTTGGCCACAATTCTGCCGCCTTTATCAATCAAGCCGCCTGCTATTTTTGTCCCGCCAATATCTACGCCTATTCTCATACCACCTTTACGCTTCCGCTTATATCAGCGGCAATTCCGCATAAAAAACCCATATTTATGTCACCTCTATATGGTTTGAGCCTCGTTTCAGCATTTTAATGAAGGTCTGCGCATTCTTCACCGCCTTACCTGCATGGCAGTTATTGAAAAATGCGAAAGTCAGAACCGCACTCTCCGATACTTTCCTTACCGGTTCGACAAACTCCTCCAGTTCTTCCCCGGTGTACAGGTAATCGTATCTCACCTCCATCGGCGAGTTGAACCAGGCTTTGTTCCTGCCGTGAAACCGGAAATATCCCACGTCAGCGGTGACATCCGGAAAAAAAGGAAGGAGCCCCTTAATCTTCGGCTCGTCCACAACGCAATACCCCAGAGATAACCGGCTCAGAATTTCCATATACCGCTCGTCAAACCATTTTTTGTTTCTGAACTCCACCACACTCCCCATGCCTGCAAATTCATCGCTGATCAATTTCAGGTAGTCAAAACTCTCGTTGCCCGGCACAAAGGAGTAAGGGAACTGAAACAACAGAGCCTTCATGCTGCCGCCCAACGGACTGACCCCGTCTTTGAACGCTTTGATCATGGTATCAAAGTCGACTCCTCTTTCGTGGGTCAAATACTTATACGCCTTCACTGCATACACAAAATCAGGCGAGGTTCTACGTACAAAAGATTCCATTGTCCTTTTGGAGGGCAACGCATAGTATGTAAAATTGACTTCCAGGGCTTTGAAACCGAACGCCCGCTCGTAATGAGTAAGCATCTCCTGCTTTCTGATCCAAGGCGGGTAAACCTCTCCAATCCAGTCATTGAAGGAAAAACCGCTTGTTCCTATATATATCTCACCCATACATTTTAGTTTGACATTTCTCCCTGCCGTGTAAATAATATATGTGAATATCTAAAATCTCAAGGCAAAAAGGGGATCAATGGAAAAACAGTATATTATCGATGATATTACGGTAAGAGATACATGGCGGATGTTTCGCATAATGGCGGAATTTGTGGAAGGTTTTGAAAGTATGGGAGAAATACAGCCGGCAATCAGTTTTTTCGGAAGCGCCCGGTGCAAAGAAGGCGATCTCCTCTATACAAGAACATACGATCTTGCGAAACTGGTGGCAAAAAGTGGCTTCAATGTTATCACCGGCGGCGGCGGCGGAGTCATGGAGGCAGCCAATAAAGCGGCCACCGAAGAAGGGGTAAAATCGGTGGGACTTAACATTGAACTGCCCTTCGAACAGAAACCGAATCCTTACGCAAACGTAAAACTTTCCTTCAGACACTTCTTTATAAGAAAGGTAATGTTCGTGAAATATGCCATGGCATATATTGTCATGCCCGGCGGGTTCGGCACCTTGGATGAATGCTTTGAGGCGCTGACACTAATCCAGACAAAAAAGATAAAACCATTCCCTGTGATTCTCGTGGACTCATCTTATTGGAACAAAATTGTTGACTGGATGGAAGACCAATTGCTTGAGCAAAAGCTAATCTCAAAGGAAGATCTGTATATGTTCAAGGTCATGGATGACCCACAGGAAATTATAGAATATGTGAAAAGATTTGTAATTCTCTGAGCGACCTGCAACGCTTTTTATGCTTCTCCATCACTGAAACTTTCTAAGCAGATGGTTTCATTGGCGTCTTCTTCATGAGACTTTACGGGAGACCCTGCGGCAATGTCTGCCAGTCTCCGGCCGAAGATCAAATACCCCGTGTGTCCGATCATCCTGTCCTCGGGTCTCACCCGCTCCGCCACGGTCTTGTACTTCCTTAGCATTATCTCGATCACTTCGACATGCCCGAAGCCCCTGTGAATCTCTTTCAATATCTCGGCCACCTGGTTCGCAGTGGGCACGATCATACCGACGGTACTGCTTTGTCTCATCAAGGTTCTTACTTTTTTGAGGCACACCCAAGGTTCCCTAACGTCAATGAAGGCTGCATCAAAGTAGCTGCCGCCATAATCGATTAAATACATTATATCTTCATGGCGCATCTCCACATTCTTCCAATCAAGAAACCGCTCCAGGTTTTTTCTCGCGTTACGGAAATGCCGGTCTTCTTTTTCAAATGAGATCACCTTACCTTCAGGCCCCACTGCACGGGAAAAAATAAAAGTCAGCGCACCGCTCCCCGTTCCAACTTCAAGGACCCGAGAGCCCGGCCTCAGGTTAAGCTTGAAGGGGATGTAGAAACCATCTTTAGGGAAAACTATCTGCGTCTCCCTCATCAGTCCGTACATAATGATATCCTCCATGGTCGGCTCATAGAGGTCATACTCGCCATACCTGATACCATACTGTTTTCCCACGAGGTCGGAAAAATTGACAGTACCTCCTTTCCCGTGGAAAGTCTTGTCAGAGGTCACCCTCTTTAGATATTTTCGGTCATTGTAGATTATCAGAATCAAATCATTCTCGTTAATCAGCTTCATTGCTCCTCTTTTCTGTTTTTCCGGGCTCCACCTTGCCAGCAGGCCTACGTTTTCTCGGTCGGGGCTTACTCTAACTCTAGCGCCATTCCCATGCTGAAAGCAGAAGCAAAAAACCCTTCGGAAAGCATATTCTTTAAGACCTTATGATCCTGCCATCGTTTTAATCTATTATAAAATGGAGATTATTGTCAAAACGCGGTCTCATCGGGTTCCGGCAGACAGCCAGTTTCTTCTCAATGGTTCAGCATTCCAACTCCTAGATATGTATGACTGCCGGTCAGCGGCCGCTCCTCCTTGGCAACCGGGTTATAAATCAACACTATTCCCATTCTCGCTCTGGTTATTGCTGCTTTCAATTGAGAAAGCACGGTTTTGAAGCCTTGAGCATCCGTTTTTCTCTTGAAATAACACCCTGCCTTGGGAGAAAATTAATGGGCAGCCAAATTCGCGTCGCGAAAAAATAACATGGCTCCATGCGAGGTGGCTTTGAACGCTAAAGAGACGACCGATTTACAGAAAATTGAATACGACATAATACATTTCGAGGCCTTGGGTCCGGAGGCGGAATACCTCCGAGAGGAAATATTGAGGGCCATCGAGGCAGGTGAACTCCCCTTGGGCCACAACTACCTGATAACGCCCCTCAATGTGCAGGATTTCCTTAAAGCACACCCTGGGCTTCACCTGCCATTGATAATAAGCACCAAGACGCATTCGGTTCTCCCTGAAGCCTATTTAAGACAAGATGGGAAGAGCGTTGTCACGCGAAGCGCCGGGTACGACCATTTCGAGCATCTGGCCGAAACGGTGAATATAGCTTCTCTCAGGGAATACTGTGTAAATGCCGTGGCCCAGACGGCAATCAAGTTCCTTTATGCCACCGCAGGAGAACTGAACCATTACACAGAAAACGCACGGACCTTTGAGAGGAAGAATTCCGACGCATTCATGGAGCTAGGTGAACACAAGGTGCTAACCGTCTACGGGGTCGGTAAGATAGGGAAAAAAATCTACGAACTCGCTCAGGCGAACGGTTTAACCGTTCAGGGTGTAGACATAAGGCAGCATCTGTTGACCGATATTTATGGAAACACGGTCCACTTCGTCTCGAAAAATGAGGCCATCAAGACAAGCGATATCCTGGTAAATGCGATGAACCTCACAAAGAACAGGGACAACAGTTTCTACAACGTGGGATACTTTTCAAAGGAGTATCTTTCCAAAGGGAAGACGGGCTTCATATTCATCAATGTAACAAGAGGGGAAATCGCCCCTGAATCAGGGCTACTTGACCTATACGAGTCTGGAAAGATAAAGGGTATCGCCTTAGATGTATTCACAAATGAATCAGAGTTTTCCCGGTTTTTGAATGGGACTGCGGCATCCGGCGCCGATATCTCGGCCGCCGGGAAATTGGTGCGAAAGGCGCTTGACCGTACCGGCAACGTCTATGTCCAGCCGCACCAAGGCTTCAATTCGGACATCGCCGCAAAAATAAAAGCTATTGAGGCGATAAGGCACGTCATATCGTGGTACAAAAATGATGGGAGACGCTTCGACGAACAGTTACCGTACTATTGAGAGTGTATTGGCGATGAAGTACGTCTTCTCCCCGGGGGCTTTCCCGCCGTAGATGCTTTCAGCGCTGTGGGTATATCGCCTGATGATCCGCCCGGACTATGGCAGCACCCGCAATGTCGCGAGAATATGTCGTCATCCGCTGCAAAAATGGCTTTAAAATACAACGCCTTTCTGTTATAAGAGACAAGGAGGAAGAAATATGAATGATATAGGAATAATCGGCCTTGGCAATATGGGCGAGGCTATTCTTAAAGCCCTTCTCAAGACAGGTATGAGAAAAGATAAGATTCGGTGCGCGGAAGCGAAGCCCGGCAGACTCAGGTTTATAAAGGAGTCTTACGGGGTGGAATGTATGTCTGGAATTGAGGAGATAGCAGCAACTTCCGACAGGATAATAATCGCCGTGAAGCCTCAGGACTCCAGCGATCTCTTACATAACTGTGCACCCTTAATAAGAGAGCAAACCGTCCTCATCTCCATAATGGCCGGGATAACCACTTCAAATATCCTTTCGTTGGTCGGCAAGCCGGCCAAAGTAGTCAGAGTCATGCCCAATGTATGTGTAAAGGTTGGCGAGGGAGTTATGGGGATCACAGCAAACCACTTTGTCACGAGGGAAGAGATGGAAGAGACGCAGAGAATATTCGAACCCCTTGGCAGGATGGTAGAGGTAAATGAAGACCTCATGGATGGGGTCACCGCCCTCGGAGGAAGCGGACCGGCTTTTCTTCTTCTTTTTCTGGAAGGGATGATTGATTCGGGGGTCAATATGGGTATCCCCAGAGATAAAGCGAAGATACTCTCGCTTCAAGTCTTGAAAGGCACAGCGAAAATGCTTGAAGACGAGGATATACATCCAACCATCATGAAAGAGATGATAACGTCCCCAGGCGGGACCACCATCGCCGGACTCGTTTCCCTAGAAAAAGACGGCGTAAGAGGGAGCGTTATCAAGGCAATAGAGAAGGCAGGCAAGAGGGCTAAAAAACTCTCCCTATGATACGAGATGGATATTGGAGCCAAAGGCAGTACATGGTAGACACCCAGGTGGTGACTCGAGGCATCAAGGATGAGCGGGTCATAAGAGCCTTGCAGGAAGTACCAAGACATCTTTTTGTCGACGAAGCGTTCCGTCCTCAGGCTTACGATGACAATCCGCTCCCTATAGGCGAGAAACAGACCATATCTCAGCCCTATATCGTTGCCCTCATGACCGAGGCGCTCCGGCTGCAGGGAACGGAAACGATGCTTGAAATCGGTACCGGCTCGGGATATCAAACCGCAATCCTTGCCCGTCTCGCAGAGCAGGTCTACTCCATAGAGCGCATACCAGGACTGGCGAAGAGGGCCCGCAAAATTTTCGACGCCCTGAAGTGTACAAACATAGTGGTTACAATAAGTGATGGGACAATGGGATGGAAAGAACATGCCCCTTATGACAGGATCATAGTGACCGCAGCGGCTCCGCAACCTCCAAAGACCCTGCTCAATCAACTGGGCATAGAGGGAAGATTGGTTATTCCGGTAGGAGACGAGTCTTCTCAGAATCTCATGATGTATACACGAGATAATGACGGCCAGTTCAGTAGCGAGAACTTGGGAGGATGCAGGTTCGTAAAGCTTATAGGAGAGCAGGGCTGGAAGGATTAAGGGAACGTAAGGGCAATTCCGGTCTTATCACATCGGAGCAATGAAAGCGGAGCGGCTTTACATAAAAACTGCGGCGGATATTATAACCAACCTCTACCTGATGGTAATCAAAACCTGTTCCCTTGAAACGGTTATTGATGATGAAGAAGAGAAAGTCATCTTGGAGGAAATCCTTGTGGACATGCTGGCGAAAAACTACGAACAAACCACGAGGGTCAAAGAGAGATCACCTCGCGGCCCGAAACCATTAGGCGAGGACGAAAAGAAGATGATTATTCTGAAATATGAACGGGTATGAGTCTGAAACTCTCTTGGCCGACCGGGAAAGAGTTTGACGTCACAAGGGGAAAATAAGACAGATCAAGCAGAAAGCATTGAACAAACTGCACAGGACAGTGAAGGGAAAATATATTGGAACAGAAATTCTCTGACAAGAAAACTTCTGCAAGCCCTCTCGCGGATATTGTAAGAAAAGGTTCGATAATTACGGTAATCACCATGATAAGCAGGCCTATCGGCTATGTCAGGGAGGCAATCCAGGCATACCTGTTCGGCGCAACTCTTCTTGTGGATGCATTTATCGTGGCGTTCAATTTCCCGGAGCTTATCCAGACGCTTTTTTTCTCCGGGGCAACGAGTGCGTTTCTTGTTCCTGTGTGCACAAAATATATGAAAAATGATGAGGAATATTCGGAGATCTATTCCACGTTTATTAACCTTTCCATAATAATAACCCTTTTCGTCTCCCTTATTTTTCTGCTGTTCAGCGGAGGCATCGTAAGCCTCATTGCGCCAGGATTTGCGCCCAGCGCGAAGAGCGTCACACAGTATCTTTTTATCATTATGATACCGGTGATCACCTTCCACACAATGCTCTCAATTATGAAGGCCTTTCTCAATGCAAAAGACCATTTTGCGGCTCCGGAAATTTCCGGAGTGCTGTGGAATATCGCGTTCATCGTTTCCGCCTTAACGTTAAGCCACAAGATACACATATACAGCCTTGCAGTAGGAGCAACCGTGGGATCAATGCTTCAGATTATCGTACAGTTCCCCTACATACGTAAGCTTCACATGCGATACAGGCCCGTCCTTTCTCTCCGTCATCCGTCCGTCATGGAGGCAAAACGCCTGTTCACCGGCGCCCTCATTGCCACATCCATAGTACCGGTAAACAGTTTCATAGGAAGGATTATCGCATCGTACCTTCCCCACGGGGAGGTTGCTTCCCTCTCTTATGCGTTCCGGATATTCATACTCCCTTTCAGCCTCTTTGGCGTT
Source organism: Syntrophobacterales bacterium (assembly GCA_031274925.1). Lineage (NCBI taxonomy): Bacteria > Pseudomonadati > Thermodesulfobacteriota > Syntrophobacteria > Syntrophobacterales > Syntrophobacterales bacterium. Next base: position 26,975 of record JAISPL010000006.1, read on the forward strand.
CCTATTTACACTGTCATGTTTTCCAAGATATCCCGTCTCTTTCACGACCGAAAATGGCCCGAGATATTCTCTCATATTGACAGTTCCATTATTCTTCTTTTTATAACCCTTGTTCCTTCCACTATATTTCTATGTGCACTCGGGGATACATGTATCAAGGTTCTCTATGAGAGGGGCGCCTTTACGGCAAGAGATACCGCCCTTACGAGTAAAGCGCTCATAGGGTATGGCTCCGGTTTGATATTCTATGCTCTTTCTATCTCCTTCGTCAGAGTGTTTAACGCATTGCACGACATGAAGACTCCCGCTCTGGTGGGCTTATCGTCTATTGTTCTCAACGCGTTTCTCGCATATGGGCTCATGATACCCCTCGCGAATTTGGGCATCTCGCTCGCCACCTCAATAGTCTCTCTCTATAATTTTCTGTTCCTTTATCTTCTCCTGAAGAAAAAAACAGGGTATGCACCAAACCGCTCCGCGCTGCAAAAAGCCGCAGAATCACTTCTTGCCGGCCTTATCCTGTTCCCTCTTCTAATCGCCGTCAAGAAAATACTCCACGGGAGTCAGTACCTCTCCCTTGTGAGCGGCTTTGTTCTCACCGCAATCGTCTACGGTATCTTTTTCAGGAAATATTACGGCAGAGAATTGCGCAGAAAGTTGCGTCCCGCAGGAACCCAGTGAGTCCACACGCCCGCTCCGGCCCTACAAATACCTTTCATCTCGAAATCGTCGAAAGGCATCCGAAGAGAGATCTTCCGACAAGGTTGAGTGACAATGCGATGAAGCAGGCCATGGCAGGGGCAGCTCATGGATCCGTTACTACTCTTGAGAACCACAGGCAGCTTGATACTTCCAGAGGGTACGTCTTGCTCCCTTGGCCTTTCTCAAGGGCAGAATAAGAATAGCTCCTTTTCGCTTCATGGTGCGTTACGCGACAGAAGTCCGTACCGACCATACTTTGCCCTATTTGTATTCCAACAGAACTCATGAGAGATCCCGCATTTTGATAGACTGATAGGCTATAATCGTAAGGAATTCCGGCATTACTGTGGCCATAGCCACGACCCTGGTGCAGACGGTTCAAAATGGGATTGGCTTACCAGATATACATAAGCACTCCTGCAGGAACGAGGGCGTGACGGTATACTATATCGTTCCAAGCATGACGGAAACAATGGAACGAACGCTAACCGACATAAACATCGCGTCGAAACGGGTCAAGATAGAATTGTTCGGGGATACTGATCGTGAAAAACCTTCTCCAGTGTCACACCGGGGAAGCTTCGGCTTAGACCAACAAAACTCGCGAAAAGAGGAAAGGTTATGGAAGAAGTACACAATAAGAAACTTTCATGCAATGCTTACGACAGGTTTGCGGTCGAAATACAGAAGGATGAAGCCGGGGCAAAACCACCGAAGGAACTGACCACCTTGTGTCCGGCATTTAAGAACACGAATATAACCACAGCGTAAGTACAAGAAACTGACGTTCAATCATGGCGTCGTTTCTTTTCGGGAGATTTATCTGTAACTGCAGCGCTTGCATTGTCGCGCCCATCGTCCTGGGACTTTTTGTACTCTTTAAACAGTTCGCCATCGGTCATACTTCTTCTCGTAAAAGGTCGGTTTCCGCCGGTTGCGCGCCATACAGTCAGGGCATCCATCATCATCCGGTACAGCCTCTCTCTGATACCCATTTTTATACTCTCCTCATTGTCGGCTATTTTGCGAGACGTTCCAATCAGGCCGATGATTTCGTTGACCCTATATTGTACTACACTGAACGCATACGTTCCAGTCTCTTCCGTCCTTTTCGTGTATTACAGGCAGACGTTCCCATCCGCATAGACAATGCGCCCGGCTCTAACCCATATGTGCTTTCTCGTTTTAAGTTTTGCTTTTTCTACAGTTCTTATGTAGTTTTTATACGTAGAAATGGCAGGTATTCATGGCTGATGGAACTATTTTGAGAATTACGGACTTGACAAAGGAGTATGATTCGGCAAGAGTCGTCGATCATATCTCTTTTTCAATAGGACCAGGCGAGATAGTGGGCCTTCTGGGTCCGAACGGTGCGGGAAAGACTACTACCATCAACATGGTCCTGGGCATTCTGCGACCGACGGCCGGTACCATTGAAATACTGGGCAAAGACCTGAAGAAATTCAGATCCGAGGTCACCAGAAACATAAACTTCGCCGCAATTTATGCCCATATGCCTGCTAATCTCACCGTACGACAGAATCTGTATGTGTTCGGCCTGCTCTATGAAGTAGGGAATCTCAAGGAACAGATAAAAAAACTTCTTCGGGAATTTGATCTGGAAAGTCTGGCCGGAGTCAGAGCCGGATTACTCTCGTCCGGAGAGTTGAGCCGCCTTAACCTCGCCAAAGCCGTGCTCAACCAACCACGTCTTCTTCTTCTCGACGAGCCAACCGCCTCGCTGGACCCTAACATGTCAAAGCTCATTCGCGAAAGAATAAAGAAGCATGCGACAGACTCCGGCGCCGGAATACTCTGGACTTCGCACAATATGAACGAGATAGAGGAGGTCTGCAACAGGGTCATGTTCCTATCCAAGGGCAGAATACTCCTCTCCGGCAACCCGCGGTTGCTTCCGGCACAGCATGGAAAGAAAGACCTGGAAGAACTGTTCATAGCGGCAGCCAGGGAACCGCTCCGCCTCAAGGAATAACGTTTATGAGCCTGTCAAGAGTTTGCGCCGTTTTTGTCCGCCAGTTGTTCTTGCTCAAAAGCAATCCTACGAGACTGGTGGGCATTTTCCTCTGGCTGGTCATCGACATCATCCAATGGGGTTTTATCAGCAGATATCTCGGTACTTTCGGGACGGCAATCTTTAACTTCATCACGGTGATCCTGGGGGCTATCCTCCTGTGGGGATTCATGAGTCGTATTCAACAGGGAATATTTATGGCATTTCTTGAGGACATTTGGGCTCAAAACTTCATCAACTTTTTTGCCTCACCCCTGAAAATCAGAGAGTATCTAAGCGGACTGGTGTTGACAAGCATAACAAACGGCATTGCAGGTTTTCTCGCTATAGCCGCCATCGCAGGAGTGGCTTTCGGCTACAACATCTTCAAGTTGGGGGCACTCCTTTTACCGTTCATGATCATCCTCCTGATTTTCGGAATCGCCATGGGAATCTTTGTCTCGGCCATTATTTTCAGACTGGGGCCATCTGCCGAGTGGATCGGCTGGCCCATCCCTATAGTACTCTCCCTCTTTGCAGGGGTTTACTATCCCGTCTCCACATTACCGTATGCCTTAAGAGTCTTCGCCAGGCTTGTCCCTGCATCATACGTTTTTGAAAGCATCCGGAGTATTCTCACGAGTGGAGGCTTCCCGGAGAGCCTCGTATCGGATCTCCTGGTCGGCTCCACACTCTCCATTGGCTATCTTCTCCTATCATCCCTATTTTTCATCCGCATCTACCGGAAAAACCTGCAAAACGGGAACATTTCCCGGTTCAACGCGGAAGCGCTTTGATGCGCCTTCTTTCTACATTCCAGACCGCGGTTGCGTTAACCGCCTTTCGGAACCCTTTCTGTATAAGTTCGATAAGGATGCTCTATTCTTAGAAGAAGGAAAGCGACTTTGTGGTGCCTTGAGTATTGCTATTTCAGGTTTTCGTCATAGGTAGCACAATCTTCCACAGAGACGGTAACATGGAACCCATGCCTGACAACTTGCATAAATATCATCGGCTTCGAAGCAAATATGATTGAGACAGCCTACCTATTTACAGATAAAGTCAAACAGAAGAAGGGCTATTCGTTGGCTCCAGAAATTACGACATACACATCCCCTCACTATTTACGAGAGTAAAGGAAGTTGCACCGGCTTTCCTTGCTGCGTAGACCGGACCACCGCCCAGAGATCTCTGGAAATGTGCTTGAATATTTGTGCAGTGCATAACATATTGGGAATTCATATTCATGTGATCTCCAAACACAGTCAAAACATGGAGGAACGGTCACCATGAAGAATCTGCTCGAAAATATCGAAGAAATCTTGCTCATGAGGCCCGGTTCGTCGTATGTGGTGCCAGAAGTTTACTCCATCCTCCGTAAAAAGATCCTGGACCATCTTGATTCTCATTTTCTGGCCATCGTCTAAAAATTTAAGGAAATGTTCCGCATGATTATGAATACAAGAAACAATCTTACGATACTCATATCGGGAACCGGTTCTCCGGCATGGAGACAACCTTTGTAGATCGGGTGGAGCGAGACAACAGGACCTTGATTCTACTTAGCGGAGCATTCTGGACGAAAATGTAGGATGTGATTGAAAGACTCGGTACTCATGTCGATATACTGGAATCCCCGTAGGCGGTCACCGCCGTCAATTTGTGCAAGACGAAGGCGCCAAAGCAAGTATTTTAACCCCTCAATGAGCATCGGCTATTGCTATTGAGGACAAAATTAAAGTAACCAAATACTACCCTAATATGCCCTATGCGTTGTGCCGGGCACTTTATCTTATCCTAGGAAGATTCGGAGAAAGTCTTCCTTCGTCATCGGAAAGACCACCTGCTTCTGGCAAAATGGCTAGAATAATTCGGCCTCAAAATGCTTATGGCTGAGGCTTGCTGCCTTCCCATGCTGAACACGGTGCGTATCTCGGAAAGTATTGATGAAGCGTCCGCACAAAAACACCTGAGAAACGAAAATGAACCTCCCCGCCGCAAGCGGCGGGGTATCCCGGGGTTTATGACTGACTATTGGGCAAACCGCCCCAAGGGGCAGGGGGAATTAGACCCGTAGAGATTAAAATTGAAATATGTGGCAGCTTCGTGGATACCTTGTGGAGAAAACATGACCAATAGGACCCATGGGGTCCGAGGTATAAGGCAAACAAACAGGACATCGACAAAGTCTTGCAACTCTTCGGGAAGTATTCAAAAAAACCGATAAAAGAGACGGCGCATCAGTCAGCATTTCCCAGCAGTCCACGGTGCACCGACACATTGCGCGATCAAGATGCATCCTCTCGCGGGAACGTACGGAATTAATCTCTTCCCGGTTTGTGTGATGCAAAAACCCGTCAGATTTTACTGAACTCTCCTTCGGGAGATTACTCCGCTCCCTTCTCTTGAGACTCTTCAGCGGGATTTTCTTTGGATTTATCCAGTATTTTGAGGAGTTCAAGGTCAAAGATCAACATGATATTTGGGCCGAGAAACTCTCCTACCCCGTCTTCTCCGTAGGCAAGGTTTGATGGAATGAAAAACCGCCACTTTGAGCCGGTTTGCATCAATTGAGCCCCTTCCCTCCATCCTTGTATTACATTTTCCAGATCGAAAGTTGCTGGCGCATTTTTGGCGTAAGAGCTCTCAATTTCGGTTCCGTCGAGCAGAGAAACGCGATAGTGAACCGATACGAGATCATCTTCTTTCGGTGTCTGGCCGGCGCCTGTATTGATTACCTTGTATTGCAGGCCGCTGGGAAGAGTCACAATGCCTTCCTTATTTTTATTGGCAGCAAGAAACTTCTCCTCTTCTGCTTTGTTTTGCTCCGCCAACGCTTGTCTGTTCTTCTCCTTCTCGGAGCCAATATCTTTTCCGACCACAGACCTGATCTCGGCAATTTCGTCTTCGGTAAGCGCCAACTTTGCCCCTGAAAGCACATCTTTCACAGCCTCTTTAAACACGTCGAGGTTTACGTCAACCAACTCTTTTTTCAGTAAACGGCCAATATCCACACCGATTGTATAACTTACCCTGTCTCTCTTGTCCTTCAAAGGTTCACGCTCCTCGGCCCAAACCGGAACCGCGAGGGATAACGTGATAATGCAGACCAATATCCTGACTTTCATGCTTCCTCCAAAAATAGCAATCGTCCTGATCGCCTTTAATATTCTATAGGAGCCTGCGGCAATGATCAATCCGATCCATCCCTTTCTCTCCTATCCCCTGGCATCTATCCTATAGCCACCGCACTTTAAAACAAAACAGTCTGCAAGAGCATCGTCAAATGAATCTAATAGATGTAAGATACTACGTATCCGAGATTTGAGCCAGATCCAGAAACGTTCAATCAAGTTTAGTTCCGGTGAATAAGGATGATTGGACCTCTTTCAAATGCGTTAGCTATAGTATCCCCTTTGCAGCATTGATGTTAAGGCGCACATAAACACCTGTTGCGACAGAAAACGACAAGTTAGATAATACGCTTGGAGTTTTAGAAGAACGGCACAGAAGAAGCGCCTCATACTGCTCATCTTCCAACGAGGCAAGGTTTTTAACTTTTGATCTGTATGCGTTTCTGACTCAAGGGAAAACGGCTTTTCTCTTTTATGGCTCAACGGGGACCCTATCTCCGATCCTCAGTTTTACCCTGCGACCATTTCGTGATTCCTGCAGTCGGACGCCGTGAGGATGAACTTGTCGTTCTGTCTGTCGTAAAGATATATTAAGCGAGAATCGACTACTTATGGTATTCACACTATAGCGACTATTTTCACCAGAAGTTCTATGGAGATCCAAGTTGCTGCTCATATTCTGAGCTACTTCATACAATATTCTCATCTCTGATTCTTAATTGTTCCAATTGTACGTTCAGATCTCCATTTTTCATCTTCATCTCTTTCCTTCCAATATCCTCATAAATATCTTTGACGATTCCTTGTTGATCACTACCACACTCCCGGAGAACGCCATTTGATAGCCAAGAAGAAGACTTGTTGTCACAACTTGTATGCGGAACGAAGGATATAACGTCTCTTGGCTACGCTTATCTTGCCTTTTTTCGCAAGACTTTTTATCGTTCTGGACACTGTTTCTCTGGAGCAGCCGCATGAATTCGAAATCTCCACTTGGGTAGGCCCGCACTCAATAACCACCCTGTCCTTGATCTTCATTCCGGACTTCTCTCCTATTTCTGAAAGGTACTTCAGGATTCTGTTCTCCACATTCAGGAAAGCAAGCCCTTTTATCTGCTCGTTCGCTGCCCGCAACTTGCTCGCAAGGGTCTTGAGCACACTCATCGTGAACATGGGATTGTCCATAAGGAGGCTCATGAAGTCCTTCCTTTGTATTACCACACATTCGGTCTCCTCCATAGTGACGACGTTGGCGAAGCCGGTCAACTCGTCAAACATGGAGAGTTCGCCGAAAAACCCGCCGGTCCCGATAACATCCAGCACATATTCCTTTCCTTCTTCGTCATAGAGGGATATCTTTACTTTGCCTTTCAATACCATATGCAACGCTGCCCGCGCGTCACCCTCCCCGAATATTACGAACCCTTTGGCGAACTTCCTTATTTTTGCTATCTTCAAAAGAACATTCATCTCATTGTTGGACAGTACGGAGAAAAAGCTTACATCCCTTATCCATTCCTCCAGATGCTCTTTCATATGGTTCCCTTTGCCCGGTTTGAGAATATCGCTTCTTTATATGCCATTCGCAATGTCCCGCACCGTCCCCTTTTAGCCGGTCTGCGGGAGCCGCCTTATCGCCCGGTCAATCGCCGACGATTTTCCCGGCGCCGCTTATGACTTCTTCAACCCGGTTGCCCGGGATGCCGCCCTGTGCCACCTGGGGACCGCCGCCGCCCTTTCCCTCATACTTCTCTGCAATTTTCTTGACAATTTTACCTGCATGATAAGTGGACTGCAAATCACGGCTCACAGCGACGACGAGCGTGCCTTTACTGTCCTCCTTCGATCCCACCAGAACTACACAACTTTTTGCTTTATCCCTGATAATATCTGTGACTTTTCTCAACTCCTCAACCTTACCGTTGGGAATAAACATTGATATGATCTTTACACCGTCTTTATCATACGCCGTACTGATAGCTTCGTCCACTTTAGAGAGAACTATCTCCTGCTTCAGCCTTTCGATCTCCTTCTCCTGTTTTTCCAAATCAGAGACAAGGGATTCAATTTTCTCTGAAATCCGTTCTGCCTCTATGTTGCAAGCCTTGGAGACCGATCTGATCAATCCGTCCAGTTTCTTCTTGTGAAGAAGCGCTCCTTTTCCTGTAGTTGCTTCAATCCTTCTCACTCCAGAAGCCAGAGAACTCTCGCTCATCACATAGAGACTGCCTATTTCTCCCGTATTTCTCACATGGGTACCACCGCACAACTCGACGCTAAAATCCCCTATCTTAACCACCCTGACCGTTTCGCCATACTTTTCTTCAAACAAGGCGGTGGCTCCTTCCTTTATTGCTTCATCCCGATTCTTCACCTCAATGGTAACGTCGTTGCACGCCATTATTTTCTCATTTACAATATCTTCCACTTTGGCCAATTCCAGTGTGTCGAGACCCTTGAAATGGCTGAAATCAAACCTCAACCTGTCCTTCTCGACGAGGGAGCCCGACTGTTTAACATGATCGCCTAATACTTTTCTTAGTGCATATTGCAGAAGATGTGTGGCAGTATGGTTTCTCGCAACCGATAACCGCTTGTCCTTATCGACAGCCAGGTTTGCCTTTTGCCCTCTTTTCAGAACGCCTTCCTCGACGGCCAGCACATGGGAGAAAAGATCAGACTTGACTTTTTTTACGGCCAGCACTTTCGCATTCCCTCCCGGCCAGACGATCGTACCCTCATCTTCAACCTGTCCGCCGCTCTCCGCGTAAAACGGAGTTTTGTCGAAATAGACTTCTCCTGTCTCGCCCACCCTCATCTCCGGCACGGGTTGTTCGTCCCTCAACAGACTTAGCACGGTCGCGCCTTCGACGTAAAGCTGGCGATAACCGAGAAATTCGCTGGTAATACCTTCCTTGAGAACCGAAATTTGGCCTTCACCCAACATCTCACCCTTCAGTTTGGAGCCGATTCTTGATCTCGCCTTCTGTCCTTCAAGGGCTGTTTCAAATCCTTTTATATCAAGGATAAAACCGTCTTCTTCTGCCATCTCAGTGGTAATATCAAGGGGAAAACCGTAAGTATCATAGAGCTTATAGACAAGTTCCCCTAGTATAACACGGTCTCCTTTCTTCTTTACCTCGTAGGCAATTTCTTCATAGACTTTCATGCCTACGTTGAGCGTCTCCATAAAACGCTCCTCTTCCCCCTTTATGATACGGGCTATATACGGGTGGTTATTTCTTATGTCAGGATATACATCCATGATGTCCACAACCGTACTCGACAGGTCGTGGAGGAATTCCCTCTCAATACCGATCTTCTTGCCATATCTCAGGGCCCTCCTTATAATCCTCCTCAGTACATAGGCCCTGCCGTCCTTTCCGGGTAACACGCCGTCGTTTATGATGAATGCGGCGCCTCGGGCGTGATCGGCGATCACTCTCATTGCAACATCGGTTCTCTCATTTTCCCCATATACACTACGGCACATATCCTCCAGCCGCTTTATGAGTGGTGAAAAGAGGTCCGTCTCATAATTTCCTATCTTTCCCTGGAGGACTGAAGTGATTCTTTCGAAACCCATCCCTGTATCAATAGACGGTTGTGGTAGTCTTTCCATCTCCCTATTTTTCGTCCGCTCAAATTCCATAAATACGAGGTTCCAGATCTCCAGATACCTGTCGCAATCACAGCCGACTCTGCATTCAGGCCGTCTGCACCCCACCGCATCCCCCAAATCATATATAATCTCCGAGCAGGGACCACAAGGCCCTTCGTCACCCATGGACCAGAAATTATCTTTCTCTCCGAGCCTGACGATCCGTTCGGGCCTCACCCCTATGGACTTCCAGATAGCGGCGGCTTCGTCATCTTCTTTATATACGGTGACCCATAGTTTCTCCTCGTCAAGCCCGAGTTCCCGGGTCAGAAACTCCCATGCGTACCAGATAGCGTCTTTCTTGAAATAGTCTCCGAAAGAAAAGTTGCCGAGCATTTCAAAAAACGTATGGTGACGGAGCGTCTTGCCTATATTGTCCAGGTCATTATGTTTGCCTCCAGCCCTCACGCATTTCTGGCATGACGTCGCCCTGAAGTAGTCACGCTTCTCGATGCCCAGAAACAGGTTTTTGAACTGGACCATCCCGGCATTGACAAAAAGGAGCGTCGGGTCCTTCTCCGGCACCAACGAAGCGCTCGGCACCAGTGTGTGGCCGTTTCCTGCAAAGTAATCTAAAAACTTCTTTCTTATTTCGTTAGAATTCACTGTTCGTCCTTCTTTAGTTGATAATGTGCAAATATTTTGCTTTCGATTTCTCCAGCAATCTCCTCGTGTTTCTTGAGAAATTCCTTTGCATTTTCCCTTCCCTGGCCTATCCTCGTTTCACCGTAGGAATACCAAGCCCCCATTTTCTCCATGATGCCCATCTCGACCCCTAGGTCAACAAGGTCACCCTCTCTTGATATTCCATGGCCGAATATTATATCAAACTCCACTTCCCTGAACGGCGGGGCCACCTTATTCTTCACTATTTTAACCCTGGTCCTGCTTCCCACAATTTCCTGACCGTCTTTAATAGCAGCAATCCTTCTTATGTCAAGCCTGACAGAGGAATAAAATTTGAGTGCATTCCCTCCTGTCGTTGTCTCGGGGTTTCCAAACATCACCCCTATCTTCTGTCTTATCTGATTGATGAATATTACTGTAGTCATCGACTTACTTATGGTAGCCGTGAGTTTTCTCAAGGCTTGAGACATAAGCCGCGCCTGCAGGCCCATATGAGCATCCCCCATCTCACCCTCAATCTCGGCCTTTGGCACAAGGGCAGCGACGGAATCCACAACGATAATGTCGACGGCTCCGCTTCTCACCAGTATCTCCGTAATCTCAAGGGCCTGCTCGCCCGTATCAGGTTGAGATATGAGAAGGTCGTCAATGTTGACCCCTATCTTCTTCGCATAGGACACGTCCAGCGCATGTTCGGCATCAATGAATGCCGCAGATCCACCGGTCTTTTGAATCTCACTCACAACCTCCAGGGCCAGGGTCGTCTTGCCAGATGCCTCTGGACCAAAAATCTCCACTACCCGGCCTCTCGGCAGTCCACCGACGCCCAGGGCCATATCGAGAGCGATCGACCCCGTGGACACCACTGGAATAGCCTCAATGGGTTTCTCGCCGAGCTTCATGATCGAGCCTTTGCCGAAGAGCTTTTCGATCTGTGTCACAGCCATGTCGATAGCCTTTGTTCTGTTTCCCTCTCTCCCCTCTTCCTTCACTCTTGACCTCCCAATTTTATATCCCCTTGAGGAGTATATTGAGCTCCTTCTTTTGTAAGTATACTCTGGAACAAAACTAATTTGTCCAAAACGAATCGTTTCTCCTCTAGCGGGAAGGTATTCTTTTCCAGCAGAGGCTGAGGTCTCTTCACTCTTCCAAGAGTGATGTGAGGTGTATATTCCCTCTCCTCCGGCTCTATATTAAGCTTCAGAAGCCCCTTCTCTACATCATCAAAGATACTCCTTATCTTTTCAATTCCATCCCTGAGTTTAACAACCACGACCTTCGCCCTCCTCCGGCTCGGAAAGGCGTCGATACTCTTTATCGATGCCGGAAGCGGAGCATACTTAGTTCCGATCATGGGGATCATGTCTTTAATACGCCATGCGGTATCCTTCTCAATCTCACCAAGGAACTTGAGGGTAATATGGAATCCTTCCTCTCTTACCCACCGCACATCCTTTATTCTCGCCGCCATACCGGCGATCACGGTCTGAAGATAAGCCTTTATGTCCAAAGGAAGCTCCAGCGCCAGGAACGCTCTCACACGATTTCCCCGTTCAAACACCTAAAAGTCAGCGTCAAAGCCTCCTCGGAGGTAGCCTCTCTTATCGCCGCCCTGTCGCCGTGAAAAAGATATTTCCTGACAACAAGTCCGTCTTTCATTGAGACGCCGATATACACGGTACCGACAGGTTTAGCGGGTGAGCCTCCTCCCGGCCCGGCAATGCCCGTTATAGAAACACCAATGTCAGCCCCGGCTGCAATTCTCACCCCTTCCGCCATCGCGCCGGCGACCTCCCGACTTACGGCTCCCCTGGTTGCAAGCATGTTCTCCGGAACGGCGAGAAAACGCTCCTTGGCTATGTTGCCGTAGGTCACAAAACCCATCCCGAAATAATCCGATGCGCCTGCCACATCGGTAACTCTCTTCGCAGTCAAACCTCCCGTACACGATTCAGCCAAAGCGATCGTCATACCTTTTTCCCTGAGCAGACTCCCCACTATCTCTTCCACAGTCATGTTATTCTCCCCACCGCCACAAGAGCAAGATTCGCAAAGATACCGGCGATGACATCATCAGCCATTACTCCGTAGCCCTCCTTCAGCGACTCTGCCTTACTTATCGGAAAAGGTTTCACTATATCAAAAATCCGAAAAAAAACGAAGCCCGCTACGACGTTCAGGATTGTCGGCTTATGACCGGCCATTGTTACGCACATACCCGCCAGCTCGTCGATGACTATGTAACCAGGATCCTTCGCCTCAGATTTTAGCCAGTTAATAGAGACAATGGAAACGAAAATAAAGGATACCACGAAAATAATGTTGCCTGACAGGGACGAAAAAGGAAAGACATACAAAAGAGCTGCTCCAAAGAGGGATGCGAATGTACCGGGTGCTCGAGGCAGATATCCGATAAATCCACAGGTCACAAAAAAGAGGAGAATTTTATGTTTTATCCCCATAGACCTTCTTGTCATCGAATATCTTCTTGCCCACTATCTTCCAGCCTTCATCCCAGACCCTGTAAAAACAGCTCCAGAAGCCGGTGTGGCAGGCCGCCGTTTTCTGATCAACGGTAAGCAAAAGGGTATCATTGTCGCAATCCACGTATATTGCCTTAACTTCCTGCGTATGGCCCGAGCTCTCGCCTTTCAGCCAGATCCGTTTCCTCGACCGCGAATAATAGTGGGCCTTGCCAGTCTTCAGCGTGAGGTCGAATGCCTCTTGGTTCATATAGGCGACCATCATCACGTCTTTCGTCTGCCTGTCCTGAACGACAGCAGGGATCAAACCTCTTTCATCCCATTTTATATTTTCCGACATATTCCACCCATTTCAGCCTCAGCATCTGCTAAAGCCTCACGTTTACCCCTTTTTCTTTTAAGTATCGCTTAGCATCCATAACCGTGAACTCTTTGTAATGGAATATGGACGCGGCAAGTACCGCATCGGCTTTTCCATCGACAAACCCCTCATAGAGATGCTCCAGAGTGCCAACACCGCCTGACGCAATCACAGGTATATTGGTCGCCTCCGAAACTGCCTTTGTAAGTTGTATGTCAAAACCTTTTTTTGTGCCATCCCTATCCATACTGGTGAGCAATATCTCTCCGGCACCGAGCTTTTCCATGCGCACCGCCCACTCTATGGCGTCTATCCCAGTCGGTCTCCGACCGCCATAGGTGTAGACTTCAAAATTGTTGCCATTCCTTTTAGCATCAATAGCAACACATATACACTGGCTGCCGAATATCTCACTCGCTTCCCGTATGAAATCAGACGATTCGACCGCAGCGGTATTGATCGTCACTTTATCGGCTCCCGCAAGCAGTATCTCCCTGATATCTTCTATCTTTTTTATGCCTCCTCCTACCGTGAAGGGCATGAAGACTTCACGTGCTACTTTCTCCACGACCTCGATAATGGTCTTCCTCTTTTCATGGGAGGCTGTAATGTCGAGAAAGCAAAGCTCGTCCGCCATCTGCTCTTCATAGATCTTTGCATTGGTGACCGGATCTCCCGCATCTCTCAGCCCTAAAAAATTAATCCCTTTAACCACCCTGCCTTCCATCACATCAAGGCAAGGCATTATCCTTTTGGTCAGCATATTCCTGCCACCTCCTCTATACGGATCAGCCCTTCATAGACAGCCTTACCAAGAATCGTTGCCCAGGCCCCCATATTTTTAAGTTTTTTCACATCTTCTATGGCGGTTACTCCGCCGCTCGCGATCACCGGTATCCCGGTCATTTCCATCATCCCTTTAAGTCCCTCATAGTCAGGCCCCGAGAGCATTCCATCCCTTGCCACGCTTGTACACAGAATCGCCATAACCCCAATGCGCTCTGCCGCCCGAAGGATCTCTTTTATGTCCCTCTCGGCAACCGCTTTCCAACCCTTCACCATGGGTTTCCCATCGAGAAGATCAAGTCCGAGGACAATATTTTTGAATTCCGAAAGACTTTCAAAGAAGATTTCGTCAAGGAGGGCCTGGGTGCCTACTATCACCCCGCTTGCTCCCGCCTGGGTATAATACTCTATATCTTCCCGGGTACGTATACCGCCTCCAACTTCAAGATAACCCGTCACCTTCTCTCCTATCGCTTTTATGATGTCGCGGTGCGCGGGAATTCCGGTCCTAGCCCCGTCCAGATCTATTATGTGAAAATCCTTAGCGCCTCTTTTCATCATTTCTTCAATCTTCGAAACAGGATCATTACTGTATACGGTCACTTTTGAGAAATCGCCCTTCATTAGGCGGACAGTCTTGCCCCCCATAAGGTCCATGGCAAACAGCGCTTTCATCTTACTCCCTCCAAGAGACTGCCTATCTCCCTATTTATGCAGTCATTGGACAATCTTTCAGCAGTAACCCATTTCCCTCCTCGTCGCATAAACTTTCCTATATTGAATAGATCATCCATAAGAGCCTGCTGCTTCTCTTCACAGATAAAAAACCGTCTAAGCATGCCTTTGTTCATTAGGTGTACGTGAAATCCTATGCTCGCCGGCTTCTCAACCGCATAGCTGCCACCCTGCCGTTCCTCGTAACGATAGATAAAGACATTAATATGCTGCATCCTTCTCTTCCCTTCAACATACCCTATACCCCTGTCAACCAACACCCCCTCAAGCCGGTTCTTCACAGTAGGCTCCGCATCGCCGTGAATCCTGCCTATATTGATAATCTTGCCGCAGTATGGACACCGCTTGATCTTTTCAGCCTCAACGGAGGGCCTCTCCATCTCTATCCCAATGTCTCCTACGGCCCCGCACCTGTTCGAGAATGGCACCATAATGCCCCACGCAGCCAGAAACACGCATATAAATAGACGCATTTTCACTCCTTTTGGACCGGGCTTTTCTTGCACTACTGTTATAATTGTATAAGAAAATAACCCTAAAGAAAAGACTAAAAGCGGAAAAAAGAACAGCAGGGCGTTACATCTGAACGCACATACCAACTTTATGGAGTCATCCGGCACTTCCGTTCCAAAGAGGACAAAAGCCCACTCTTGCTGAGGTTCGGTTTTCTTTAAAAATTATCTTAAACGTGGTAAAAATATTTAAGGTTAAACAAAGAAGCCTTCATAACAACTAAATCGTTAAGGTAAACAGATATTGTAATGACAGAAGAAGGATTAATTCAAATTCTCACAAAACATAGCCAGTTCCATATCCTTAACCATTATCGCTCCCTTCCCTCAGAAAAAAAACGTATCTTCCTCGGGGAGACAAAGGAACTTGATTTCGATCTGGTGTTTGCCCTTTATAATGAATTCAAGGATCAGAAAGGAGCTTCCTCTATAGGCGCTATCGGGTCGGCCCCTATCGTGGCCGTGCCGAAAACAGTTGAGCAGGAGGCGCAAAGACGCGAAGCGCATCGCCTCGGAGAGGCGATGCTCAAGGAAGACAAGGTGGCAGCGTTGATTGTAGCCGGAGGCCAAGGATCGAGGCTTGGCTTTGAAGGACCTAAAGGCGCCTTTCCCATCTCACCCGTCAGAAATAAATCACCGTTCCATCTTTTTGCGGAAGCCTTGAAAGCCATGTCGATCCGTTACGGGGCGACGATTCCTCTCCTAATAATGACAAGCAGAGAGAATCATCGGGAGACACAGAGATATTTCGAATCGTTCCGACATTTCGATCTTGATCCCCATAATGTCCATTTTTTTCAACAGGGAATGCTGCCCACCATGACTCCATCAGGACAGCTGATTCTTAAAGACGAGACCCACCTTTTCGCAAACCCCGACGGGCATGGAGGCTCTTTGAAGGCAATCCACGATTCAGGCCTCCTTGACTTACTCCTTTCGACGGGTTATACAGACCTTTTTTACTGCCAGGTTGACAATCCTCTCGTGAAAATGGCCGACCCGGTCTTTTTGGGGTACCACCGTATGGCTGATGCCGAGATGAGCACCAAAGTGGTAAGACGAACAAACATTGAAGAGAAGGTAGGGGTCTACGTCACCTTAGACGGCAAAGAAAGGATTTTGGAATACAGCGATTTGGGGGGGACACATATGTCTCTTCTCGATGCTAATGGTGAAGTTCTTTACTGGGGAGGAAATACAGCCATACATGCCTTCAATCTCTCTTTCATAAAGCACCTGAATCATCATGGTTTTCATCTTCCCTGCCACCGCGCGAGCAAAGTTGTCGATAGTCTTGGAAATGATGGCAAAACAACGAAGATCGACGGTTGGAAGTTCGAGACTTTTGTATTCGACGCCATCCCTATGGCACAGAAGACATGCTGTATGGAAGTAATCCGCGAAGAAGAATTCTCCCCAGTGAAGAACCGCGAGGGCGTCGACTCTCCTCTTACCGCCCGCAGTGCGATGAGCAATCTCTTTCGTAAATGGCTTGAAGAGACAGGGGCAAAGATTGCGCCCGAGGTCCTAGTTGAGATCAGTCCTCTGTTTGCCGTTGACAGTGAAACACTCGCAGAAAAGCTGAGCGGCAGGACGATTTCCATCATTCGAGACACATATTTCGGAGACTGAGAGGAATTCGAAAAATATTGAACAAGGGAAAATATGGCAACGCAAATCTCGCCGAACGGCTTGCATTTGATCTGGAAACGTGCGGCGGCAAGGCCTTGGTTTCAGGTTCTCCAACCGCAAGCGCCATGTAATGTTGATGTGATGATAGCAGGAGGAGACAATTAAGCATAGCCAGTATATACCGAAACCGAATCCTGGAACGATGAATTTCAGAAACAATGCGGAAATGGCGCATTACGCCATCAAAAACCAGCGTATCGACAAACCGTTGGTCCAGTTCATCCTATAATAAAAGTACGGAGTTTGGGGATCGGTTGCATCCTGCTTTAGTGGCGGTCTCGTTTCTTTTCGGACAGAAGCAAGGATTTCCTCAGGGCAAAAAAATACCACTTCAAATACTTCGGCATCCACTTCATGATTTTGAATCGCGACATCCCTTCCAGCCTGTCCTGCCATAAGCACGGAATTTCCGTAATTCTGTATCCCTCGAAATACCCCTTAATGACAATCTCCATACCAATTTCAAAACCCCCGTTGCTCTCAAGCGCCAATGAGCTGACCATCCTCTTACGGTAAAGCTTGAAACTGTTGGTTACGTCCCGAGTAGGAATTCCGGCGATATATCGGAGACTGAAACCAGCAAAGCAAGAAAGGCTCTTCTTCAGTAATGGACCCCCAATCTGTTTGCCGCCGCTGGCGTATCGAGACCCGCACACAATATCAAACCCTTCACGTCCCAGATTCATCATTCGATCAACGACACTGTAATCATCAGAAAGGTCCGCCATAGTAACAAGCAGATATTCTTCTTTAGCCAGTGACAACCCTGTTTTGATCGCGCTCAACACCCCTGGAGACTTACTTTTCAAAAACCTCACGTCCACGCCTTTCGCCCGGAACCCATGCGCCACGGGCAGAGTATTATCGTCATCGAAATCATAAACAATGTAAATACTGTGCGAGGTCGTTACGTGTTCTTCTATGGCAGAGATCGTAGGGCCTATATTTTCCGCTTCGTTGTATACGGGAATGATGATACCAAGATCCTTCACAGGCTAAATACCGCCTATCCTGATCTGGTTCTCTACCCATGGTATGACTTCGTCCAGAGCCTGTCCCAATGTGGTTCCCGCATCAAAACCCAAGATGTTTCTTGCCTTCACTACACTTGGTATCCTCTTTTGAACATCATATCTAAAAGGGTCGTCACTCACGTATCTGAATGGAATGTTCGGCTTTATTTTCGCCCAGATTGTCTGAGCAAGTTCAAGAACACTGGTTGACTCAGCTGTTGAAAGATTAAAGTCCTGGTTTATCGCCTTTTCGCTTTCAATGCAAAGGCGGATTCCTATTGCCAGGTCTCCTGCATAAGTATAATGACGAATCTGATTCCCAGCTCCAAGGATGTGCAGCGGGTCCTGCCCCTTGAGTACCTTCTGGACTAAATCAGGCACTACGTGGCTCATGGCCAGCTTAATATCTCCTGAATAAACTTCTTTATCATATACTGCCCTTTTTTCACCTATGCCAACGGCATTGAACGGTCGTATGATAGTGTAAGGCAATTCATATTGTTCATATGCTCCCTTGGCAAAGTATTCACAGGCGAGCTTCTGAAATCCGTATGTGGAAAGCGGGGGCGGGCATTTAAGCTGTTCTCCTTCAGGGGTCGGGTACGTAAAAGTCGATTCGAAAACCATGGAAGAAGAGACAACATTTATCTTCTTCAGCCGGCATTTCTTGAAAGCCCAAATTGCCGTATCAAACGTGGCGGCCATGATTCTTTCGTTTTCAGCCAGCAGATCATAGGCCAGTTCGTGAAACAGCGATATTCCTCCGATAATTGCAGCAAGAGCCACTATTTGGTCACAGTCGGAAGCCAGTTCCTTAAAAAGATCTATATTTTTTACATCGCCCTCGACAAAGTGAAAATTAGGATGTTTATCATAACTTTTAGTTACTTTTCCATATTTTGAAAAATTATCAATACCTACAACCTTATGACCACGATCCAGTAATTCCTGCACGAGGTATCCGCCGATAAAACCAGCCGATCCACTCACAAGTATTTTCATCAGAAATGTCCCCCCTTCCCGAAAAAGTTCCAGATATCAACAACCTCTTTGGAATAATTGTCGATTTCTATCCCTTTGTACTGGCTGTGCGGCGCCCCCAAAATCAAAATATCGGATTGCTCCAGAACCAATTCTATGGGAATTAGCGAATCACTTCTGACATAGGGATCAGTGCACAACACTTTTTTTGCTTCAATTTCGAGAATCTTTTTAAGTTTAAATGATAGTGATTCACGAATATCGTCGTTGTCGCCTTTAAAAGCCATTCCTAAAATTCCTACTGTCTTCTCGTGAAGTGGATACCTGTTTTTCAGTCGCTCGACGATAAAATTGGGAAGCCCCTCGTTAATCAGCATTGCCGCGTGCCCCAGAAAAAAGGAGTTGTTGTTGAATGCTGCAAGCTGCATTGTGTCCTTGAAAAGACACGGGCCAGCGGCAAACCCTGCCCCGGGAAAACCGTTTGCCCTGGGATATTTGAAAGTTATGGCGTCAAAAATGCGGTAGAAGTCCAGCCCATTATCGGTGGCAATCTCATAAAACTGATTGGCAATAGAAAACTGAATATACCTCCATGCGTTTGTGAAGAGCTTCGCCAGTTCAGCCTCTTCCGGTTTCAGCAGTATTACGTCTTCCGTCAGACAAAGAAATAACTCCTTCGCTTCCAAGGCTGCTTTGTCATCAAATGAGGATACTATCTGTGGCAGGCTCTTCAACTCTTCAATGGCTTTACCCTCTGCAATTCTTTCCGGGCAAAATGACACCTTGGTTTTTCGTCCATTTGATTTGAGCAATTCTTTGATTTTTTTCGTCGTTCCAGGGTAGACGGTGCTTCTCAAAATAATGTGTTGATTGTCATCGATAAATTCCAAAAATTCGGAAAAAACCTTTTTAAAAATGGTGAATTCCGGATTAAGGTGCTCATCTACAGGCGTCCCGATCACTATAACGATGAAATATCCCTCCTTAATAACGGACCGATCTGAAGAGATGAACAAATTCCTGCCCAACACTGCTTGAAGTGCTTCTTCGGCTCCGTTCTCCATAAAGGGTACTTTGCCTGCTTTCACTATTTCTTCCGTAGTTTTATCGATATCGAAAAGCATAACCCGCTTGCCGGCTTTGGCAAGCGCAATGCCAAGGGGTAAACCAATATGCCCTAAACCCCCAACCACACATACGTCATAGGTCCGCTTCATGGTCTGGCCTCCTCGAAAACTTCTATTATAATTTGCCTGCTACTTTATTCCTTAGGTTGCAAATACGTTAATCAGAGATCATGGCGTCAAATACACCTATCAGCGCAGTTAAATACGATAATCCTGATCTTTCGTAAGTATAACACAAGAAGATCGGCGATTACACAGCGTTTAACCCGAATGATGAAAAGGAACCGGTTTGACGATGCGCCTCTCCTGCCCTACTTTCCTCATATAATTCAATTAGGGGCGCAACATAATCCCCCTGCTGTCACATTCTCCACATCTTACATAAACAATTCCGGAAGGGACGGTCTTATTATAATTTTTTTCGTAAATACACTGTGTCACGTGGATCAAATAAGCTGATGACGCAAAAAGCGAGGCAACCCCCAGGGCGGGAGCAATCTGTTCTAAATTTTTGTGGAAATGTCACATAAGGTGTGGTAATCGTTATACTTCAAAATAAGATATCATGAAGTCTATTTCGGTAATGGCTGTACACATCCAATGTTGGGCCAAGACGGTCCAAGGAAGACGTGTGTTCCTCATAAGCAATGCGTTGTTGCTCTGTATTGCCATTGCCCTCGTATTTTTTCTTGGACATCTTTATGGAACTCGATACTACACGGTCTGGCCCGACGAAACTCTTTTTAGCGATATTGCTGAAGAATTTGTCACCCATGGGATATTCGGCGCGCCGTCCTTCGACAGCAATGGACTGCGGATGTCGGAGAAAACCTACTTCATGCCTCCCTTATACCCTTTATCCATGGCCGCCTGGTTTCGTTTTTTTAGCCCTACCATAGCGAATGCTCGCGTACTGTCAAATCTGTTCGGCACAGGATGTCTGGTTATAATTTTCCTGCTGGCCTTAAAGTTTCGCAGAAACAGCCTTTTGGCTGGCATCATAGTCCTTTGTTTAGCGCTCGACACCTCGTTTGTTTCCATGTTCAATTTTGCAAGGCCCGATATACTTGCTCTGACTTTCTCCTTTCTTGCCGTATTGGTCTACTTTTCCGGTCTTGCTGAAGATGGGAAAATGTCACGTTGCCGATTTCTCATCGCATGGATGATCGCCAGTGCAGGTATGCTTACGCACCCGATTGGCGGCGCAATCGGTTTTCTAACAATTCCCATCCATCTCTTCTTAACTAATCGCCATGTCCGTCGGGATTTCCAGGTCTGGGGAATTCTTGCGGCGGTCCCAATGGTTGCATTACTGCTTTGGGGGTTATATATAGTTCAGGATGTAGACACATTGAGAGCCCAGTTTTTCGACTGGCAAACCATGCGCAAGACCTCGCGATACACGGGCCTGGGTTCTTACCTATGGATTTTTGCGCTGACATTTTTGAACTACGGCGCCGGTGGGACCGAAATACTGGGACCGGGGCCTATTTCGACGATCCTGACCATCGTTATCGGATTAAGATCTCTCACAGAGACTGACCTAAGACGCCCAAGTTTGCTTGTACTGATCCTCACCTTCGTTTCAGCTTTCGTTGTATATTATGGAAAGGAAGGAATGTACCCTCCGCTCCGCCTTCCTGCCTTCTACCTTGCTTTCATCTTGTGCGTTCCAACTCCTCACGAGATGACATCTCTTCTCAAGCCCGCACAGACAGGAGGAATACGATTCATCCGGAACATCTTTATTGCAGCAACTCCGCTCCTGGTCCTTGCCTCCTTTTTCGCAAGATCATGCCTCTCTACACGGATCATTCTCCGTGAAGTCAACGGGCCGGAACGTTCGGTAGCGTATGACCCTTCAACCCTTGCGCGGCAAATCATCGCAAATACAGCCCCCAATTCTTCGCTCGCAATAAAATTATTCCCTGATTGTTACGATATACTGATTCACTCAGGTTATTTCAAGACAGTTCGTCAGCTCTCTTATCACTCTCTTTCCCGGGAGAATCTTGTGCGTCACGTCTTAAGCAATGACTACCTCGCCATTACTTACTCAGCGCTGGAACCCAGGACTCCCGGTCGTCTTATCGACTTCTCCAAACCGAACTGGGGCGGCAGCATGTACCGCGAAATAGCCAAACGCTATTATCATCTAAAGAAAGAGATTGTCCTGCCGGGAGGTGGGACCACTCTGTTATACCAGAGAAACAACTGGAGAACGCTTCCGCGTTCTGAATAAAGATTGTGACAGGGATGCTTATTTCTCTTTCTCATTTTTGAAATTTATATTACAATATCTGATAAATTTATAAGAGGCTGTCAGCGGCAGTTACGATAAAGACGGCTGAAGGATTAGTCGTCGCCAACGGAACAGAGACGAACCCGTCAAAGATATGAAAGAGATAATAAAGGCCGATTCAGGCTGGCATGCAGTTGTAAGAATCGTCAAGGATGAACTGACGGAAAGCACCGTTAATGCCATTGCTAACACCGTAAACTTCCACCTGCGGTACGCCGGCAGGATTATCGGAATTATGAAAAATCGGTCACATTGGTCAAATCTCTGTGGTCCATTATACTCCCCATTCATTGGCAGCCTGAAGGCGGGCCAAATATCCATACGAAGGGATAAAAATGGGGCAAGAGCGGCGACGTGAATTTCTACCTCATGGACAACTATATTATCGTTATCCAATTCTTCCTTGAAAGATCGGGAAAACAAAAAGAAGGTAATTTATAATGTGCGGCATATTCGGGATATTCAATTATAAAGACGCTCCTAATATCACATATTTGGGCCTCCACGCCCTTCAACACCGCGGGCAGGAAAGCGCTGGAATAGCAAGTACCGATGGCTCTGCGATACTATTTCACCGTGAGACGGGGCTTGTCTCCGACATCTTCAACGAGTCAGTCCTGAAGAGACTGAATGGCATCTCGGCAATAGGCCATGTGAGGTACTCCACGGCTGGTTCCAGAAATATCAATAATGCACAGCCACTCGTTATGGAGTATTCGAAGGGGTTTATAGCCGTAGCCCATAACGGGAACCTCACTAACGCGAGAATCATCAAGGAAGAGCTTGAGAATTACGGTTCTATATTCCAGTCATCGACGGACACGGAAGTGATTATTCACCTCGTAGCTCTGTCACATGAGAACACCACTATCGATAGGCTAATAGCCGCGCTCAGAAGAGTGGAAGGTTCGTTTTCTCTTCTTATACTCACAGACCGGGAGCTTATCGCCCTGAGAGACCCTTACGGGTTCAGGCCCCTTGTACTGGGAAAACTTAAAGACTCTTACGTTGTGTCCAGCGAAACGTGTGCCTTTGATCTCGTAGAAGCGGAATATTTGAGGGAGATTGAACCTGGTGAGATTCTGCATATCACGCGAGAAGGCGCAAAGACATATGCGCCCTTCAAAAAAGTCAGCCGGAAGCATTGCGTTTTCGAGTACATCTATTTTGCACGCCCCGACAGCTTCATGTACGGAAAGACCGTCTACACTGTCAGGAAAGCCCTCGGAAGAGAACTGGCAAGAGATACCCACGTGGATGCCGACATGATCATCCCAATACCAGACTCAGGCATTGGCGCAGCCATAGGTTACTCTCAAGAGACGGGGGTACCTTTTGAGCTCGGCCTCATAAGACACCATTATGTGGGCAGAACATTTATTGAGCCCGAACAGTCAATTCGGCATTTCGGTGTAAAACTGAAACTAAATGCAGTGCGTGATCTCATCAACGGGAAAAGGATCATTGTGATTGATGATTCCATAGTAAGAGCCACGACGGGTCGTAAAATAATAAAAATGCTCAGGCAGTATGGGGCTAAGGAGATTCATTTCAGGGTCAGTTCCCCTCCCACGGAATACCCCTGTTTTTACGGCATTGATACGCCTTCAAGGGAAGAACTCATCGCAGCTTCCCATACCCCTCAGCAGATAAACGAGTACATGGGGTCAGATACGCTCGAATACCTGAGTGTGGAAGGTATGAAACGGGCTTTGGAAAATGGAGAATATGTATACTGCGATGCATGTTTTACCGGTATGTACCCGTCCAAATTTCCAGGGGGTATGGAATTGGAACAGATGGAGCTATTCGTAAAGAGGTGAGAATGAAAGAGGAAGACCGGTTGCTGGAACTATTGAAAACACTGTCCTACGAAGAAGGTGATTTCGTCCTCACAAGTGGCAAGAGAAGTACGTTTTATATTGATGCAAAGGAGACCACCCTCAATCCGGAGGGTATGTATCTCGCAGGTAAAATCATGCACCGGATGGCAAGAGAGATACCGGACGTTCAGGCAGTGGGCGGGGTGAGCATAGGGGGCGACCCTCTTGTCTGCTCCGTTGTATTGTCCGCCTACACGCAAAAAGACGGTCTTCTTGGATTCTTTATTCGAAAAGAACCGAAAGGTCATGGGAAAAATCTTTGGGTGGAAGGCGGCAAGAACCTTCAAAAAGGAATGAACGTGGTAATTCTGGAAGATGTGGTTACGACCGGCGGGTCCTCCCTGAAAGCCATTGAGGTCACGGAAAAGGAAGGGTACAAGGTAAAGGGGATTGTAGCTCTCCTGGACCGCCTTCAAGGCGGCAAAGAGATTATTGAATCTAAAGGATACATATTTAAGTCAATATTTACCCTTAGAGATTTGCGGCAGTAGATAATTATTAATACGGCTTTCTTTTTCCCGGCGGAAGTGTCCGTCGTGGCAAGGGCAACGCAGTTGGCTCATTCGCCCGCATCAAAGATATGAGAGAGAAGTTCCTTCCTCCCGTATCCATCCTTAGCTGAAAACGTAAAGACCCTGCTATCGCCGAAATATCGGGAGAAAAGTCCTTTTTTGCTCATTACTTTGCTTCGGCTCTCCTTGTCGATCTTTGTCAGCACCATGGTAAAATCCAACCGCAGTGAATGAAGCCAGTCGATAAGTGTCCTGTCAAGTTCATCAATATCTCTTCTTACATCATACACCCAAATCAGCTTTTCAATGCGACTGTTTTGCGACACATATGCTTCAATCATCTTTTGCCAGCCAGTATAAACCGCCTTTGAAACCTTAGCATATCCGAATCCGGCGAAATCGGAAAAAAGAATCGATTTTCTGCTCCCCCTGAATTCGTAAGAGACCTTGTAGAGATTGATCGTCCTTGTCGCCCCTGGGGTAGAGCTTGTTCTTGCGACCTTTTGCATGACAAGTTTATTGATCATGGATGATTTCCCCACATTGGAGCGCCCCACAAAACAGATTTCAGGGAACGGTTCACCAGAAAGGTTGTCAGGGCTTGTCACGCTTTTCAAATATTCAGTAGCCAATATTTTCATCTTTTCTTCACCATCCAGTGGTCCAGGCGCGAGAGACCACCGGGTGAGTTAGTATAGCACAACTCGTCAAACTTACAAAAAAGCGTCAATATACCGACTCTATTCAAAAAAAACATTGACACTCCAAGTCCTGTCCTGTACACTCAACCTTGAGTCATACATGAGTATACACGAGCGAGTTACGATAAAAATACCAAAGGCTTTATATAAAAACATACAGAACATCATTAAAGACACAGGGTCAATTTGGCTACGAATTTTATCGTTTACATCCCGAAATATGTGATCTCAGTGAAACCAAACAGAACTTCCGTTTTCTTTAATAAAATTAAAGCAGAATTCATAAGGGAAAAGCTAAAATCCCTGGATTATTTGTCATGGAGGTTGGTCATCTGGTGATACGAAAACTATCATGCTCCCAGTCGATACTGCTGTTCTTCTCCCTTGCGATGATGACTTTACTTTTAACAGGGTGCGGACAAAGTAATTCTCAGGCTACGTCCGGCGTCGGTCAACCGAAGGGAACTGTACGGGTGTCGGGCGCATGGGCCCTCTATCCTATGATGGTGAGGTGGGCAGAGGAATTCAATAAGACGTACCCTCATGTCAGAATAGATATATCGGCCGGTGGGGCCGGGAAAGGCGCCGCCGATGCCCTTGCAGGACTTACCGATATCGGTATGGTATCGAGAGAAGTGAAACCTGAGGAAATCAAACAGGGAGGCTTCCATGTTGCCGTGGTAAAGGATGCAGTGTTTCCCACTATAAGTGCCAAGAACCCGGTCGCGAAAGAGATACTGGAGAGAAAAGGCATAAGGAAAGAGGCTTTTGTGGACCTATGGGTCCTCGGAAAAGCAGCTACATGGAGCGAGGTCGCAGGAGGCGCCCCTTCAGGAGACAGAGCACAGGTCTATACGAGATCCGATTCCTGCGGCGCTGCGGAAACATGGGCTGCTTATCTGGGAGGCAGGAACCAAGAGGACCTGAAAGGTGTGGGCGTATACGGCGATCCTGGAATAGCGGATGCGGTAAGAAAAGACCCATTGGCGATCGGTTTCAATAACCTCAATTACGCGTATGACGCCAAGACCGGACTCCCCGTAAAAGGGTTGCAAGTCCCGCCCATCGACACAAATGGAAACGGAAGAGTCGATCCAGAGGAGGATCTAAGCACGAAGGAAAAAGCGATCAAGGCGGTTACGTCCGGCATCTATCCGTCTCCACCGGCACGAGACCTAAATCTTATCGCCAAAGAGCGATTCAAGGAACCGGCCAAGACTTTTGTTAAATGGATACTCACCAATGGCCAAAAATATGTCGACGAAGTGGGTTACATAAGGCTCTCCGAACCCAGAATTAAGGAAATGTTGAATAAAATTGAATAATAGCAGAGCGATAAACGGTAAAAACCATGGCAGTGGTTGATTTCAGGGAAGGAGTATAATGGGCATGCAGTGGCGATACGTGAAGAATGCTGCGGCAAGCATATCCATACGCTCTTCGCTCATTCTCGTTAATCTCCTCGCGTTCACCATTCTTATAGTTCTCTATATAAAGTCAAGGCCGATCCTTGTCAGTCAGCCTCTTACCCATCTTCTGTTTTCCTCTCTGTGGCGTCCATTGAAGGGACAGTTCGGTTTTCTCCCGTACATTGTGGGAACAATAGAGGTCACCGCAATAGCGATGATTCTGTCAATCCCCATGTGTCTTTTGAGTGCAATTTATCTTTCTGAATATGCACACAAACGGTTTCGAGAACTTGTCCGCTTCGCGATAGATATCCTGGCCGGAATCCCTTCGGTAATCTATGGTCTGTGCGGCGTAATCGTGGTTGTCCCGTTTATTCATCATCTTGGACGCTTTGTCGGAAGCCTCACAACGGGATATTGCCTCCTTTCAGGGGGCATTATTCTGGCCCTCATGGTAGCTCCGGTAATCATCTCAGTAACCATGGAAGTCTTAGCCACAGTTCCCAGACAGGCAAGGGAAAGTTCTCTCGCTCTCGGGACGACGAAATGGGAAATGGTAAGGCATGTGGTGCTCAAGAGTTCGCTCCACGGTATAATCGCTGCCATAGTGCTTGGATTTGCCCGGGCCTTCGGCGAGACTATTGCGGTCTTGATGGTAATAGGAAATGTGGCAAAAATTCCCATGTCGTTCTTTGATCCTGCATATCCGTTGCCGGCGCTAATCGCGAACAACTACGGTGAAATGATGTCGATCCCCCTCTATGACTCGGCACTCCTTTTCGCGTCTCTTGTTCTTCTGTTTCTCGTGGGCGCATTCAGTATGGGTGCTCATATGACGCTATCGCGCCTCATGAAAAAGGGATTTTACGGAAAATGATATCCCGGAGATTTGAGGAAACAATATTCAAAGGGCTAATGATCCTATCTCTTATACTATTGTTAACCACTCTCACAGGTATTATCTCTATTGTGGTCGTGAAAGGGATGCCCGCGCTTACTCTCTCCATGTTGGTTGAAA
This sequence comes from Syntrophobacterales bacterium, assembly GCA_031274925.1. Lineage (NCBI taxonomy): Bacteria > Pseudomonadati > Thermodesulfobacteriota > Syntrophobacteria > Syntrophobacterales > Syntrophobacterales bacterium. The sequence goes on from JAISPL010000006.1 coordinate 54,625, forward strand.
CGCCAAAAGGGGGCTATTACCTCGGCAAGTCAGGAGGCATCGCCAACGCCATTGTCGGCTCTCTCTACCTCTCTCTCGGAGCCTCCGTCGTCTCTATTTTCTTGAGCCTCCCCGTTGCTTTCGCTCTTCAGAAAGAATATGCAAACAGGTATGTCGCAAAGTTTACTAGGCTGGTACTTGACGTGCTTTGGGGCACCCCATCTATTGTATACGGTGCCTTCGGCTTCGTAGTGATGGTATATTTCGGACTGAGAGCATCGCTTCTCGGCGGCATCATCGTGCTTACCTTGCTTATGCTTCCCATTATGGTGCGCTCCATGGAGGAAGTAATAAGAATGATCCCCATGGAACTTAAAGAAACCTCCTACGCCATGGGAACAACCAAATTGGAGACCAACTTTTCCGTCATATTGAGGCAGGCCTTACCAGGGATTATCACGGCAATACTCCTTGCTTTCGGACGAGGCATAGGAGATGCAGCCTCAATTCTTTTTACCGCCGGGTACACCGACTATATTCCCCGTTCTATTTTTGACCCTGCGGCCTCCCTGCCACTTGCGGTCTTTTTTCAGATCGGCACACCAAGCCCTGAGGTGCAGGAACGTGCTTATGCCTCGGCCCTAATCCTGCTCCTCATCGTTCTCATAGTTTGCGTCCTATCTCGCCTCCTCGGACGGAAATTCTCCAGGCACATAATAAGGTAGATAGAAAACGTATATGCCCCATATTAGCCTCAGGAAGCTTACTATCACATACGGAAACAACAAAGTTCTTCGGAATATCACTGTGGACATCCCCGACAGCCAGATTACCACCATTATAGGCCCTTCGGGATGCGGCAAAACAACCCTCCTTAAAAGCATCAACCGATTGCTTGACCTGAACGATGAAGTGAAAGTGAGCGGTGATATCCTGATAGACGGCGTCAATACTTATGATCACAATGCGGATATCATCGCATTGAGGAAAAAAGTAGGATTCCTTTCTCAGCGTCCCTTTCCGCTGCCCATGTCTATCTACGACAACATCGCCTTCGGCCCGAGGGTACATCGCATGACAGGCGAGCAGATAGACAAACAGCTTTCCGACCTTAGACGGCAAAGTTTTATACACAAAGACGATCTCAAAGATACACTCGCCGACCGAAGGGCTGGAAAAACCGACCGGATGGACCTTCTGGTGGAGTCCTACCTGCGTCTTGCCGGTCTATGGGACGAGATAAAGGACAGACTTCATGCGCCGGCGTCGCGCCTCTCCATAGGCCAGCAACAGAGACTGGCCCTTGCCCGAGCGCTTGCAGTGGAACCGGAAGTAATTCTGGCGGATGAGCCAACTTCAGCGCTTGATCCCATATCTGCCCAGCTTATCGAAAAGCACTTCAAAATGCTCAAGGAAAAGTATACGATCGTGGTGGTAACCCATATTCTGAGGCAGGCCCGTCGCATCTCTGATTACGCAATTTTTCTTTATCTCGGAGAGTTGGTCGAGCATGGACTGGCGGCTCGTTTCTTCAATTCCCCGGAAGACGAAAGGACACGGGCCTATATATCCGGGGAAATCAGTTGAAGTGCTGATCGGCATGCAGAAGAAAGTACTTATTGCAGTCCTGATGAAGCGCCCTAAGATCTTCTGCAAGAGATGACAAAAAGAGGTGCCAGGGCTGGAAAAGATCCTCGGTCTTGAATACCGTCTCCGGAAGACAAGAATATCCCTTCCAATATATTGAGTGTCTCATGGACTTCCTTTATGGCCGGCGCAAACCCCGTGATTCACGGCATTTGTAGCTTCGCCCAACTTCTACTCTTTTTGTGCACTTTTTACTTCCCAATTTGACGTTACCTTTCCCTCTAAAATAAAACCAACATGATTTAGAATTCTCCGCTATACTCACCCCACTTAAAAACAGTCTGCAAGGACATCGTCAAATGAATCGAATAGATGCAAGATACTACGCAGCCGAGATTTGAGCCAGCTCCAGAAACGTTCAATTAAGTTTAGTTCCGGCGAATAAGGATGATTGGACCTCTTTCAAATGCGTTAGCTATAATGGTCCGGAATTTATCGGCAAGAGTGGGTTTATCGCAAAGGCGTGAAGCTGCCCTGGCAAGCTAACGGAAGAATGCACGATGAACGCTTGAACGCAAATTGGGTTTTGAATCTGAATCACGCCAGACAGATTATCGAAAAATGGAGAATAGACTATAATACTGTCTAGGCCGCATAGCTCTTTGGGAGGCATGTCACCTATGGAATTCTTGGAATCAGATGGAAAACTCTAAATGCTGTTGGCACTAGCTAAGGGGTAATGCCATAGGTGCCTGAAAGCGGAGGTAAGTGGCCTGAGCTCTTGCGGAAATAGCATAAGAAGTTAGCGAAAACGAAGCATTAAGGAACTTTGAGAAAACACAATTAAGGGCGGGCGGTTATTCGCTCGCCTACCACCTTCAGAAACCTAATTGCAGGCTTAAGGAATCGGTATGACTTGGAAAGGACGACAATGTTCTTGTAGATATAGAAAGGCGTAAAGATGGGAGGGAATCTCCGCCGAACAACCCCCTTCTGCGTCAAGCGGTATTGGGCATCCAGGAGGCTGTATGCATGAGCGATCTCTCCGGCGTAAGCAATATTTCTCTTCGATTCCTCGCCGTGCATCGCTCCCTTCCACCCCTGGGGATGGTGGGAATAGTCGTGGTTCTCATGGACTACCATCACCGTTTTCGTCATATCAATGACGGCCATACCGGACGTGCACGCCCGGTAAATGACCCAATTGTCCCATGCGGGACGACCGATTGCAAAGGGCGGCAATCTGCCAAGACTATTTCTCGGAAAAACAAAGTAGTCTATCGCAAAATAAGGATAGAGTTTTCCTTTCCTGGCAACAAGTGACGTTAGTGATTTCTGCCATCCAGGATCAAATTCTATCAGTTCCTTTATATCGACGTTCCAACGTCTGCCCACCATAAGCGCCTTCGGCTTTTCCGCTATGACCCTCTCTATGCCTTTCACAAAATCCTGCATGAATATTATGTCTGCATTGACGTAACACATAAGCCGGGAAGATGAGGCGTTCTCCGCCTTTCCGAAAATAGAGCTCAGAAGGGGCGTGCCGAACTCGTTACATTCCACATCAGGAATGTGACGTACACCCAGTTCTAGGGCAACCCCTGCAACCCCCTCATCATTCCCCATTAGAATCACATCAGGCCTTGGATCAAGGCGAAGCCAGCTCCTGATCGCATTCCTCTGTGTAATATCCACATGTCCGCGAAATGGCTTGGGGCAGGAAAATATGGTAAGCATTAGATGAGACTCCATTCCAAATTCAGATGCAAATGATTATTTAACCTCCGTCAAGCGTCGGTGCATCACCCGGTTCACAGATCCGGCGAATTGCTTGACTCCCATTTGAGATAGCTTATCTCGTCCCTGATTAGCAGATCAATCAGGTCATCAAATTGTAACGTGTAATTCCATCCTAAAACGCGCTTTGCTTTGGAGTTGTCTCCCGATATTGTTTCAAGGTCGACGGGCCGGATCAACCGCTCGTCTATCGTCACAAATCTTTCAAAATCAAGACCTAGCTTTCCGAATACCTTTCCCGCAAAATCAGTCAGGCTATGGGGTTGGCCTGAACAGATCACGTAGTCATCCGGCTTTTCCTGCTGGAGCATCAGCCACATTGCCTCAACATACTGCGGAGCATACCCCCAGTCACGTGAAATACCCGTGTTTCCGAGGTTCAATGAATCAGCCAATCCCATTTTGATCCTCACAGCCGTGTTCACTATCTTTTTGGTGACAAATCCGTCTCCCCGCAGAACGGATTCATGGTTGAAGAGGATACCGCATACAGCGAAGAGGTTGTATGCTTCCCGGTAATTGACAGTGACCCAATGAGCGGTGCACTTCGAGATGCCGTACGGACTCACAGGATGGAAAACACTTTCTTCATTCACCGGCAGAGATTCTTTCTGAACCCTCCCGAACATTTCGCTGCTTGAGGCCTGATAAAACTTGATTTTAGGGTTGACTATACGAATAGCTTCCAACAGATGGGTGACGCTGAATATATTAAGCTCAAGCGTCCCTATGATCTGCTCAAAAGACAGACCAACCGAACTCTGGGCAGCAAGATTATAGATCTCATCCGGCTCAATCCGCTCAATAACTCTTATCATATTGGACATGTCCAATAAATTGGCCTGCACAAACACGATGGAGTCTTCGAGATTAAGGAACAGGAGATTTTTGCTGTTGCTTTCAGACAAATCAATACCAAAGACCTGGTATCCTTTGCCGAGCAGCAACCGGGAGAGATAGACACCATCCTGACCTTTAATTCCCGTGATCAGCGCTCTTTTCATCTATACGCCTCCATGCATGGCACACTAACTCGGTCTTACGAGTGAACGGTAAAGATCAACGGTTTCTCGAGCAGCCCTGTCCCAACTGAATTCCGCAGCCCTCTTAAGACCAAGCTCCATTTTTTCCTCCAACAGTGTGTTGTCAAATAAGACGGTCTCAAGAACGCCCTGCAATTCTTCCGCACTCGCCGGGTCAAAATAGATCCCTGCATCACCCACCACCTCAGGCATGGGACCCGCATTGGAACAGACGACCGGACAGCGGGACCCCATAGCTTCAAGGAGCGGGATGCCAAAGCCTTCGTAGAGGGATGGCCACACAAATGCCCGCGCATTCCTGTAATATCCCGCAAGAAGGGAATCTTCGCCGCCTGTATGATGGACGAACTGGGCGACGCCCATCTCTCCAAACCGCTTCCTCTCGGAAGGAGTAAGGGTTCCCCCGCCAAACAGCACCAACTCAAAATTGGCTTTCAGCTTAGATGAGCGAGCATACGCAAGAATCAATGCTTCAAAATTTTTATAACCTGCCCTCTCCCCTACGTAGAGAATATAAGGGGCACCGGCTATATTCGCCGGTTCAATGGGAATTATATGCTCAAGAGGATTCCCCAAATGAATTACCGTCACCTTGCTTTCTTCCACACCAAAAAACCGGACAAGATCTTTTTTCGTGCATTCCGAGATTGCAATAATTCTGTCCGCCCTCTCGAAAGACACCTTCTTGAGTTGCGTTATGACCCGATACCCCGGATAAATCTGCGGGAAAAGCTCCTGAATCATGTCGTACGCCGTCACCACCATTTTTACTTTTGTCCGTGGCAAGGAAGACGAATAATTGGAGAGATGAACAACCGTTTCCGGGTCCGTACGAAGCCACATACGCTGCGCCAAATCATTCACCATGGACCGAGTATAATACATCAGGGCGTTCAGTATCATATACGCGCGCGCGCCGCCTCCGAAAACAGGTACCTTTAGCCCCCTAACCTGGGCGTCGCTAAGGATCTTCAAATATTCATTAACATGAAGCCCGGCAAAAACGCTTATCTTCGCCGTTTCAAGTGGTATCCTCTTGATAATCTCAACAAAATACCGGGATATGCCGCCAAACCTCTGAAAGGCAAAGATGTCGTGAGTATAGATGACTTTAAGCATGTGGTCTCAATAATCGCTGTCTGCTTGCAGGCGGTATCTCCTTATATAATCTTGCCGTATTTCCGGCCACGACCGTATAAGGAGAGATGTCTTTTGTGACTGCACTGTGCCTATAACTGACCTGTTACCTATATTAACCGGTCGAAAAATATCCCACCCTCAATTAAAGAATTATTGCCAATACTGATCCAGCGCCCTTTTCTAATATGTACGTCTTCATGGTTTAACCTAGATTAATACTCCAGACCGACCGAATCATAAAGACCAAGTTTGGCCTGATAATTAAGGAACTCATTTACGAGCCTTATCGATATCAAACATCACAATACCTTTTTCGCGTATCGTTTGCACGCAACCCGGCTTTCATCGGAATCAAGTCACCTCTGACAGCATATAATGAATCAGGGGCCTGAATAACATGATTACAAGCTGGTCTTGAATATATTATCAAAAATGTAACGGGCCCGGTATCTTATGGTTGATCTTTTCCTTAACCGGTATTTGACAATCTCGTATAAAGAGGAAACCCTAATATCCGCCGGATAGGTCAGTACTGAGAACTCCGGATCAATTTGCTCTTCGTTGCTCTTATTGCTCACTCCACAGTGGGTTCCGCTCCCGTCCCAACCTCTGTTCTCAACAAGGCTTCTCACAGGATAGAGCGTCAGTCCGTCCGTCATAAAAACACTGAGGTACCATCGTATAGCCCATGAATCTATTTTGCCTGCCTTCTGATCCTTTAGCATGCCCCAAAAATTATATGCACCGTCAAGGTTAAATCTTTTGCGAAGCCTTGAGTTACCTTCCATGACTTCATATACCTTCATATCTGGATCGAATTGCTTCCAAGCCTTCTCCCAGGTGGCCCAGCCCCATGAAGAAGTGAAGGGCATGAACACCGCGTCCGTGTCCGAAGCAAGCGGTCCGCCGAACATGTACCCCGCTACCTGCCTCACTCTCTCCTCCTTCTCGTAGAGGCCGAGAGAATCGTTCATATACTTCAAAAAAAAAGGGGATACCACAAGGTCGTCTTCGAGAACAATCACTTTCCCATACTTCCCGCAAAGTGATGATACCCCGTAAATGATGGAATTTGCCAGGCCTTTATTCTTTTTGCTGAATTCAATATGCACTTCTTTACACCATTCCCTACTCCCCACTATCTCGCGTACCAGCGCCACTTGGGTTTCATCGGCCAACTCTTTTGCGCCATCACAAAAAATATGGATAACGCTCTCATCTGCCAGTTCGCACCGGGAAAGGGCCTCAAGCGACCTCAAGGTATGTTCAGGCCGATTATAAGCAAAAAAAGCTATGGGCGCCCTGTCCAATATGGATATCCTCCTTTTTCTTCTCTTCTTTTTCCCTATCTTCCAAGTGGATTCCCATTAAGTCACCGATGGCAACAGAATCGCTTTCTGCATCTAAACCGCCAAGGCAACCCCAGAAAGCTCCCGATCAGGCAATTCCCACACCGGATAGATTTCACCTCCCCCTCTCAAAACTCCAATCGGGCATATAAGGCTTCTTTGTTAATATCGCCGGCTTGTTGAAAACTTTTCCGGCTTAAAGACCCGTTCCAGCGAGAAGTGATTTGTCAAACCAGAATGAACGCGTGATATATAATTTCCCATCATTTTTCAATCCTCTGAGGACCATTCTAAAAAATACCTTTGCACAGTTCGCCCGCAATGATTCACTACGGGGAAAACTGTCGTGGAGCCAAATTCATTTGAGATGCGTGAAATCAAAATTATTGAAACAAATAACGTCGTTCCTTCACGGCAAGACTCATATATCGCACAGTTCGCCCAGCAGTGTCTATGAAAAACTCATTATAACCGCCTCCGAAATAGTTCCTGCCGCTCAAATAACTTATTGAATTCCAACCCTAAGCGACCCGTAACCAACATCAAGAAGCTTGGGTGACGGTTCATTATCATGTCGGCTATGTTTTTCAAAGTGAACACGATGGAGCGCGGACAAATATCTGGTCTTTGATTTTGGGAATGATTTATCCAAATTCATCAATTATTTATTATTAGTAGATACTGCTAATAATGGGAGCATATTTTTCGATAACCATATCTGCTATCCGCGAAAGCGGACCTCTTGCATCAACTCGCAGACATGGCCTGCCCTCACATTTTTTCTGTTGAGAAACACCAAAAGAGTACCCATAATTTTCGGCAATCTCTGCAAGCGACAGGGGGGTGACATGAAACAATGCGGCAAACTCACGACTCAACGTGATGGTAAAGATATTTTCCAGATCGACCTTGCTTTCTTTATATCGTCCAATTGACGCCGCTGAAAACCCCGCGGAAGGTCGAATCCTCCACGACTTCAGGCCTTCCGATCTTTTCAGCCCTTTACTTAAATACCTGTCCTCAAGAAAATAGTTCATATCAAAACGAATTCCCAAATGGCGGCATACTTTTTCCAGAATCTCTTCGCTTTTCAGGATCAAATCTTCATATCTGATCTCCAGTACTCTCGCATCCTGCCGATAATTCCTGATTGCCGACATGCAGGCCAGCCAGAAATCGCCGGCGGACACAACGGTATGCCCTCTAGCCATGAAAGATATAATGATGTCTCTGGGGTCTCGGACAAGATGGATGACTTTACTATTAGGGAAGACCTTCAAAAATGGGCCGAGCATATAGATGTTCGTGGGCGTCTTTTCAGCCCAGATCCGTTTGTTTGTTATCTCCAGCACATGGTCTTCCAACCCACCCACAAAAGCCTTTACATCGCTGGATTCCATTACTCGTGTCCAGATATCTCTTTTCCTCAAACCGTATGAATCTGTATTCACCAGTATCGCCCTGTCCTGAAAATAGGGGTTACTCGAAATGCCGAAATTCCTGATAAGTTGATTCCATCGTTTTAGACGATTATAGTCTTCGTAGAATATTGGTTTTGAAAAAAGACTCAATTCTTCGCCGCATGCAATATCGGGATGCCTGTTTAACAGTTGAGAGAAAAAAGTACTCCCCGACGATCCTGAACAACAAACGTTGACAATCATTTATATACCTCTTTTTCTTACGGATCTCTCTTGGCCGGAATCGGTTTTGCGGCACGGAGTTTGTAAATCCATTTTACATTTCCATACTTCTACGTATGGTCGCAACATGGGATGCCATGGAAGGTACGAGTTCTTCTTTTCAATCTAGCCTATTGTCTTCTTCCGTTCTGCCTCTATTGATTCCATCTGCTTCCCGCACTATTCCAGCCCAGACAATACCCAATCTCTCTGATCCAGAAATGAGTCGCCTTCTAAGCAGAGAGATGGTGATCAAGTGGATTCTTGTTAGGCATTCATCGGCCACGAGACCAGTCTTAGGATCAAAAATATGCTTGGGTTATGTCTATATAATAAATTCCGCTCTGTACAGCAAACTTCCTGGGGCTGTCGCTATAGGGCAAAGTCAAATCAGTTTTGCATTGTCCGATTTTTTCTTCTCAAGACGGGTAACGTCACTTCATGATAAACCGTTGTCTTTTATTGGAGCATGGCGCCTGTCGATATCACCCTCTCGGGAACCTTTTCGAGGAGATAATTGACAAAGGCAAAATGATTCCTAAGCAACCTTTTGGCTGAAACTCCGCTGACTCACCATATTTCATACACCGGCGCCAGAGAACGATTCCACAGCCTACTTCGCCAATCTGTATAAATATGGCCCTATATCGTCTGCCACCCAAAGTCTTTTTAAAAGTTTCCAAAGCCTCGGTCCTTAAATACTGGAATACGAATTTGCCATTCCCTGGGCAACACTCCTCTGAACGGCCAGAATCTGGATGAAAAAATCTTTCACTAGTTTTTTCTTTTATTGAAACATCCGGACATGAGAGTCTCCAATAAATAGAAAACGGTCTTTTCCGATTCCACCATGGCATCCATTACTCTTGTAACGCGGGCTTGAAACCATCAGTATGCCAGTTCAAGGTCAAGTCGGAGGTATAAATTTAAATGAAAAGCGATAGGAACTCACAGAATTTTTACTCATTTAACAGCATTCCTACCGTAATATGCGAGACGCAGAGGCAATATAAATGATTTCAGACACATGAGAACGTTCATCTTGAGTACTGGATGAAAAAAAGAGCTGCAATAGATCGGAAGACTATATGCCAGAAGGGTAGCCACAGCCGCCCCGACTATCCCATACCTCGGGATAAAAAGAAGATTCAGTGCCACACTGGTGATGATGACCGCAATTCTGAACCATAGCCCTAATTGTTGTTTGTTCTCTATGATAAGAAAATGCCCTCGTATGTGTCCTTGAAACACGAATACTGTAGCCCAGATATAAATAACAAGAGGAGTTTTTGCGGCCGTAAAATTTGAACCAAACAAAAAGTCGATTATCTTTCCGGAACAAAGAGACACGGCTAGCGCTATGACGAACGCGATAAGAAAGAATATGTCATGCAATCTCTGAAGACTGTTCAAATAGAGCTTGACGTTATTTTTCTTGGCGTTAATTATGGCGGGAAATAGAGAGCCTATGATTATAGTGGGAATAAAATACCATATCTCGGTGAGGTTCACCGCTACGGCATATATACCTACGGCATTCGTATCCAGCAAACTTTTGATCAAAACCTGATCTATCCTCATGTAGATAGCTATAGCCACGCCGGAAAGAATCAATGGCCATGAGTCCCTGAGAAGGCGAAGCGCCCGGTCTTTTTTAAATGTCCAACTCATCCTCAATCCCTGCCTTGTATAAATGAGAACAAACCCCAAGGCCACGAATACGCTCTCTAAAGTCACTGCAAAAGCAAACCATATTAAAGATGCGTGAAACCAGATTAAAACACCTTTGAAGACAGATGACGTGACAGACGAAAAACAACGAACCCACACTGGATACTTGGATAAAACCTTAGACTGAAAATAAAAATCTATGACGTACAAGGATTGAAACACCGAGGCAAGGGCGATGAAAAAAATTACCCAGTTCGTAGAGCTCTCATGGGAAGTAATTGCCGTTAACAAAACAAGAGCAAATAAGACGAACAAAGCTCCCGCCAATTTGAGCATAAATGCCGTACCCAAAAGTTCTTCCGTTTCTTCTTCTTTTTGAACCAAGTCACGAATTACTATACTGTCAAGACCCAGCGTTGCGATACCGGAAAATAACCCTACAAAACTTAAGGCATAACTCAGGATGCCGAACTTTGCGGGGCCCAGATATCTTATTACATAAACTCCCACACAAAAAGAGAGGAAGGACGCAAAAGCCCTTTCAAAGAAAAGCCAAGCCGCATTTGAAAAGTATCTCTTCAAACCTACGACGGCCTCCTGACAGTCCATAGGAAGAAACATGTTGAGAAAAAATATGAATCTTTTGGTCCAGGAGCTATGCATCAAGGAACCTCAGCGCATTCGGACCACGGCAAATTTGTCCAGACTTCAATGCTACCACGGTCTGAATATAATGCCCCGCTCCTGAAGTAAGTTCTTTAACAAATCAACGGCTTCTTCCGTATTCCTTGGATCAGGTATGACAAGATCGTTAGGAATGTCTGTTGTGACATACTCACCTACCCAGACAACCTCGATTTTTTCGGGTTCAACTACCGTCTTTATTATCTCAAGGTCATCGCTCGTCAACTCGATAGCTGTCGCTACAACAATGACTCCGGCATTAAGGAGAAGGTTTGCCGCTTCTGATAATCGCCGGATATGCTCTTCCCGGTAATTCCCCGTATCTTTTATGTCCGCGTCAATTCCATAGAGAACATTACCAATACCAAGGAAGTATACAATCTTCCCATCGGAAAAAAGCTTCCTTTCTAAGGCTTTCGCTACGGGCTTCTTCCCTGAGTTTTTTTGCCCGGTAATAATAATGAGCGTCGGTTTCTGATTGTACTTTTCAGTTCTCATCTCCAGAGAAATGGCGCTCCGTTCCCATTTATAATCTCGGAGAAAAACCTTATCCCTGACCCATGTCTGCTTGTCTTCCAAGCCTTCGCGAACAATTCCGCCACCGCAGATCTCATAATTGTCGACTATAACAAACCTTCCAGTGAGAGCAGATTCTTGAGACGCATCAAAAGCAACGGCACGACTGCTTTTTAATATGCAGTCGGCAACTTCGTGCCTTTTCACTCCATCCCGCTCCGTATCGGAATGGAGATCAGAAGCATTGATCGCCCGTGTGATCTCTTCTATATGAACCGGAACCCGAGTGGCACCCAGTTTGAGAATGTACTCCTTCTTCTTGCGAAAAGGCTCCTTTCCCAGCCAAAACAGGTTGACCCGCAACCGGGTGGTCACTTTCGGCATCGGTTCGTCTGCTTTTACGGCTAACTCTCCCCTGGTCACATAAATCTGCTCATCAAGAGTGAATCCGGCAGCATATCCGGCCTGAATCTCCCTTAGGGAGGCTGTATTAAAGGATTCAATAGTCTTTATCCTGCCTTTCTTTCCCGAAGGGAAAAAGATCAATTCATCCCCTACTTCTACAGATCCAGTCAGCACCGTGCCTGCCACAATTCTTCTGCTGTCGCCATACCTTGTAAATTTGTATACGTCCTGAACGGGCATACGAAAAGATTTTGAAGTCGGCTCCACCTCTTTCTCAAAAGAATCAAGGACTTCAAGGACACTTGGTCCTTCATGCCAAGGCATAGAGCCGTTAAAACCTGCTATCCCTTCGCCGGTCCTCGCGCTTGCTGGCAGAAAACAGATTGGCGTGACTCCTATCCGCGACAAGAATTCCTTGTACTCTGTAACAATTTGCTCATACACCGTTTTATTGAAGTCGACCAGATCCATCTTGTTTACAATGATCGCTGTCTGCCTGATACCCAGCATGGAAAGCATATATCCATGCCTCCTTGAGTTCTCTCTAACCCCCTCCTCGGCATCAATAACAAGAAAGGCTGCTTCGGCTCTGGAGGCTCCCGTGACCATATTCTTCAGGAATTCTATATGTCCGGGCGCATCTATCAACGTATAGTTCCGTTTCTTCGTCCTAAAAAAAACCCGCGCAGAGTCTATGGTAATACCTTGGGATTGCTCATCCTTAAGTGCGTCGATGAGAAACGCGTATTCAAAGGGTTTGGAGTTTCTTTCACAGTTTGCTCTTATTTGTTCAAGTTTACCTTCGGGCAGTGACCCAGTGTCCACGAGAAGCCTTCCTAGCACCGTGCTTTTGCCATGATCGACATGTCCAACAATAACAAGACTCATGTGTTCTGTTTTAGGTATCATTTTTCACCACATCCAAGGATCCAAAAAGACAACACCTGTCCCCTACATATACCCGTCTCGTCGCAATGTTTCAAGCCCACCGCCATCGTCTTTGTCCTGTGCTCGCCCTGAACGTTCGGCAATATTTTTTAACTTCCCGCTCTTAAGTTCAATAATGATCTCTCCTACATTACGGGACTCAGAATCAATAGGGTATGTACACGGATAGCATCCCAGCGAACGGAATCTTTTCCCATCGCCATGGTTATAGTAGAGTGACACGGTCGGTATATTTTCTCTTTCTATATATTCCCAAATATTCAGTTCCGTCCAGTCTAAAAGTGGATGGATACGCACGTGAGTCCCCGCTTTGAAATCAGTTTTGAACTGGCTCCAGAATTCGGGGGGCTGATCTCCCACATCCCAAAGATTCTCTTTATCGCGGGGAGAAAAGTATCTTTCCTTTGAGCGGGAGCCTTCCTCGTCCGACCTGACGCCTACTATGATTCCGGTGAAAGCTTCGGTGTTTCTATCAAGCTCATAATCACCTTTTTTATGGTTAAACCTGTAGCGTCTCCCTTCTCCGATTATGGTGCTCTTCAAGGCTTCAGTTTTCAGCAGACGACAGCACGTAATTCTATCTACGTTTCCATCGGGAAATGTCTGTTTTTCCGCAATAGCAGCCTCATTGACCCCGTAGATCATATTGAGTTTCCAATCTTTCGTGAGCCAATCGCGGTACTTTATCATCTCGGGTATTTTGTAGTGTGTATCAATATGGATCAACGGAAAAGGGACATGCCCAAAGAATGCCTTGCGCGTCAGCCACAACAGAACCGTACTGTCCTTTCCGATTGACCAGAGCATCCCCAGGCTTTTAAAGTTCGCATAAGCCTCTCGAAGGATGTGGACACTCAGATTTTCAAGCTGTTGAAGATGGTCCATCATGTTTTCCTTAACGGTGAGATACAGCCGTTTTTTTCAAGATATACTAGAATCTTCGCCACACTCTCTTTCACCTTCATTTTGTCGGTTTCCACTGTAATTTCGGGGTTAACCGGTTCCTCATATACATCACCTAAACCCGTAAAGTTAGATATAAGCCCTTGTTTTGCTTTTCTATACAACCCCTTGACATCTCTTTGCTCACACACATCAAAAGGACATTTCACATATATCTCAACAAATTCTTCCTTCCCAACAATGTCTCTGGCGGCACCCCTATCCTTTCTGTAAGGAGAGATGAATGATGTGATAGCCACAACCCCTGCGTCGACAAAAAGTTTGGCCGTCTCGCCGATTCTTCTTATGTTTTCTTCCCTGTCTTCCACAGTGAATCCCAAATCACTGTTCAGGCCGGTTCTTATATTATCGCCATCCAGAACGTATGCACTGACATTCCGGTGGAACAGCTCTTCTTCCAGTCTGTAAGCCAACGTAGACTTCCCCGACCCGGAGAGGCCCGTGAACCACACAATCAGTGAGCTATGTCCGTTGCGCCTGCGTCTATCCGGCTTAGTTATAATTCCTTCATAAGTCGTTAGATACCGCTCGATGATCGTCTATCCTTAAAACTAATTCTCTTAAAATAAAGATGGGTTTTCTTTTCTCGACTCTAAACCATATACGTAAGCTACCGCCCTTGTACCATAAAAGTAGATATCCCCTCGTGTAGATAATCGATATTAAATTATACATTAACTTCCCAAACAGTGCAAGTTCGGAATACCCTCCACCAACCGCGCTTTCTCTCCTAGCAGGCTGGTCTTAAACGGACCTCTCTTATTCGCTTTCCTTTTGCCGCTTCTATCTCCAAAGGCGCAAGTTCCATGACGTTATGGATAAGATTTTCAGGCGGTTATGATGATGGCGGTTTCTATCTATCGGCGGGCCGCGGTAAGACTCAAAGGAAGGGTCATCTAGGATTCTCTTCCCGATACCTGCCAGAGAAGAAGACCCTTTGGGACACAGTGGATGCCAGAGTGTACATCATGCGTGGGAAATACAGAGCATACTCAGTTACCCGAGAAAGCCGTCAAAAATAGGAAGACCGCCGCTGGGATGGGATTCAAGAAAGTACAAAAAATACCTCGACAGGAAGAAATCTGAGAAGGAAGAAGCGTCCTCTGGGTGCGAAGCTCCGCCTCGCACATTGCCGAGGGAGACGGCTAACCGGCTAACCCTTGCCTTCTATCTGCGGAGGAGCTGTCTTAGTCGCTTCATATCGTCCCATGCCTCCTTTATGTGGCTACCATTGCGGAGCAGGAAAGAGGGGTGGTACGTGGGCAGAAGAGGTGTGCCTTTATAATTCGTCAATATCCCCCTTATCCTGGTAATCCGCTCATCGGTATGAAATAGAGTATTATAGGCATGTCTTCCAAGGGTGCAGATTACCTTGGGATTAATGATTTCCAGCTGAGTCTGGAGATAACCCGCGCATGCCGCCACTTCGTCTGGTTCCGGGTCTCTGTTGTGTGGCGGCCTGCATTTCAGGACATTGCAGATATAGACTTCGTTCCGTCGTAAGCCTATTCTCTCGATCAGCCGGTCGAGAAGTTTGCCCGCCCGGCCCACAAACGGCCTCCCCTGAAGGTCCTCTTCCTCTCCCGGAGCCTCGCCCACGAACACCAAGCGCGCCTTGCTGTCACCTTCACCGAAAACTACATGTTTTCTGGTATCCGCAAGGGGACATTTCACGCATTCCCTTGCCTCGCGTTGTATCGTGGGCAAACTCGCATCATGCTCTCTGTTGAAAACATAGGTGTCAATATCCATACCCTTCAGGGCCATCAGATATCTCTTTGCCTCAAGCCTGTCCATCAGTCTATGAATCTGTACGGTATAGTCTTAAGCCTCTTTTCGCTCTCAAGGACGAATGCAGCTTGCAACATGCGGGCTTCATCAAGGGGTTTCCCTATGATCTGCAAGCCCACAGGCAAGCCGGCTCCGTCGAATCCGCACGGAACGGACATGCCGGGCAGACCGGCAAGATTGACAGGTATAGTAAAGATGTCCGACAGATACATTTGGAGCGGGTCTTCCACCTTCTCCCCAATCTTGAATGCCGTTGTCGGGGAGACCGGGGTCACGATTATATCGCATTTCTCGAAGGCATGCTCAAAATCCTTTCTTATGAGCGTTCTCACCTTCCCGGCTTTACCGTAGTATGCTTCGTAGTAGCCTGATGACAGCACATAGGTCCCGAGAATGATCCGTCTTTTTACTTCCTTACCGAATCCATTCATTCTCGTCTTCTTGTACATATCAATAATATCCTTGCCTTCCACCCTCATACCGTACTTGACGCCATCGTATCGCGCAAGATTCGACGAAGCTTCGGCGGTACAGATAATATAATAGGTTGCAACCGCATACTCCGTGTGAGGCAGCGATATGTCGACGAGGGTCGCCCCCTGCTTCTCAAACAGCTCAATAGCAGCCTCTACCGACTCTTTCACGTCTGGTTCCGTGCCTTCGATAAAATATTCCTTCGGTATCCCAATCCTCATCCCTTTGATATCTCTGCCAAGAAATGAGGTGTAATCAGGAACCGGTTGGGGAATAGATGTAGAATCCATAGGGTCGTAGCCTGCAATGGCACCCAACACCACGGCCGTATCAGTCACATTTCTTGCAATGGGCCCTATCTGATCAAGAGAAGATGCAAAAGCGACGAGTCCGTACCTCGACACCCTGCCGTAGGTGGGTTTCATGCCCACCATCCCGCAGAGTCCTGCCGGCTGCCGGATGGAACCGCCCGTATCCGTCCCAAGGCTTGCCGCGCAGAGTCCTGCCGCCACTGCCGCTGCGGAACCTCCGCTTGATCCGCCTGGAATGCGATCGGTGTCCCACGGGTTCCTAGTGGTCTGGAACGAGGAGTTCTCAGTAGACGAACCCATGGCAAATTCGTCCATATTGACTCTTCCAAGATGTACGAAATGTTCTTCCTTCAGCTTCTTTATTATTGTCGAATCATAAGGTGCAATGAAACCTTCCAACATCCGGGACGCGCAGGTCGTCTCCAACCCTTTCGCACAGAATATGTCTTTAATACCGAAAGGAATTCCGAGAAGAGGTCCGTCCTCTCCGGCCCTGATTCTTCGGTCTGCATCGGCCGCCATTTCCATGGCAATCTCTTCCGTCAGCCTGAGATATGCCTGGACCGAGCGATCGTACTTCTTTGCTCTGTCCAGATAAAACTGCGTCAGCTCAACGGACGAAATACCACCGGTTTTCAGCAACTCTCTCATTTCCACTATATTCATAGTGAGGATTTTTTCCATTTCATCTCCTTAAAAGCGGTCGTTAGCGACAACATGGTCGTCAAACGACTGTCCTAATCTACCTCAATCACTGGCGGGACCTTGAAGAAATTACCTTTTCTGTCCGGTGCATTCATGACGGAGTCTTCTATGGTTATGGAATCCTTTTTCACGTCCTCCCTCGGGACACATGTCACCGGGACTGCACGACTAGTAGGCTCTATACCCTCGGTGTTCAGACTATTCAGTCTATCCATGTGCTCAAGTATCCGGTCCAGCTGAGATGTGTAAAGGTCAATCTCGACAGGCTCAAGTTTAAGTCTGCCGAGATGGGCCACATACTCAACCACGTCTTTATTTATCTTCATTCAGTCTCTCCTTTTCTACACCCATTAACCCTTCAGACAGTCCATATGGCCCAAGCCACCAGGAAAATCACCCACGCTCGGTGCCTGCCTTAATAATATCTACCGTATTACAATATCTGCAAGATTACGATTAATATCCTGCTTACACCCTTTTCTACCATAATTTTCGCCACATTTACCACAGATTACATGGACAGGGCCGCAATCACGTCATGGCATTACATCCTTCAATGTAAAAGTCGTGTATGTCCCATGATTTCAAACCACTCAACAACACATCTCTCCGGTATATAATGTCCACGAATTTGCCTTTTTCAGTCACGGTCATGCATGCAATATTGAAAAAATAGAACTTGTTCACCATAACTGAAAGCGTTTCAGAAGCATGACAATCACCGCATCCATGTTAATAAAAATTCATCAATCTTCACGGATATAGTCCCTCACGATTATGGGGGGGGACATATCAGATGCACTCTCTCTTTGCCCGTTCTCCATCGCTTTGCCGTTTTGTTTAAGAAAAGAATCCAGTACCGAAAATTCAACGGCATCTAGTCATCCGACAATCCTTCCAGCACCGTTTTATTTACAATCAGTTTCTCCTTTTTCTCTTGGAAATCATGATACTGGGTTTTATTTTTCGCTATCACTTCCTCGGGGGCCTTTTCTCTGAAAGATTGATTATTGAGCTTCTTGAATAATTTTTCCATCTCTACGTCGGTCTTCGCAAGCTCCTTTTCGATCCTGCCCAGTTCCTTTGAAACGTCTATCACCCCTTTGAGCGGTACAAAGATTTCCACTCCTTTATAAAGGCCGATGGCGGCTTGAGAGGGGGCGTCGCCGTCAGTGAAACTGAGGTCCTCTATTTTCGCGAGTTCTTTTATATAATATCCGTATTCCTCAAGGAGAGGTCTATCTCCGGCGGCCTTTATCACTGCAGCAACCTTGACGTGTGGCGGGATTCCCGTCTCACCCCTTATGTTCCTCACGGAGTCGATGACTCCCATGATCATATCCATCCCTTCTTCGCTCTCATCGTCAATCTCATTCTCGTCTCCCTTAGGAAACAGGGAGATCATGATGCTTTTCGCATCCCGCGCAGGAAGCCGCATATATAGTTCCTCAGTGACAAAAGGCATAATTGGATGGAGGAGCTTCAATATATCCGAGAGCGTCCGACAAAGAGTCTCTCTTGTTTTTCCATCGTCGAAGCCAATTGCCTTGCCATAGAGATTTGGCTTGATAAACTCCAGGTACCAATCGCAGAATTCATGCCACACAAAGGTGTAGAGGATGGTCGCCGCATCGTTAAATCTGTATGTATTGATGCTCTCAGCCACCTCCCGCG
Organism: Syntrophobacterales bacterium; assembly: GCA_031274925.1. Classification (NCBI taxonomy): domain Bacteria; kingdom Pseudomonadati; phylum Thermodesulfobacteriota; class Syntrophobacteria; order Syntrophobacterales; species Syntrophobacterales bacterium. Next base: position 73,344 of record JAISPL010000006.1, read on the forward strand.
CTACCTTCGCGGCCCTGGAACGGATCCACCGGTCCGGCAGGTATCGCGATTTCTCGCTATGGATGGCTGGCTCCAGGCCCTCAATAAACGTGAAAGCCAGCTTGGAGGCGTTCCAGATCTTGTTGACGAAGTTCCGCGAGCCTTCAATCCGCTCCTCGGAAAGAAGAATGTCTCTCCCCTGGGCTGCAAGCATGGTGAGGGAAAATCGGAACGCATCGGTACCGTATTGCTCAATCATTACAAGGGGATCAATTACATTTCCCTTGGATTTACTCATCTTCTTTCCTTCCGCGTCTCTCACAAGGGCATGGATGTAGACCTCTCTGAAAGGCACATCTCCCATGAAACGGATGCCCATCATGATCATCCTGGCCACCCAGAAGAAGAGTATGTCAAAACCCGTGATGAGAAGGGACGTGGGATAGAACGTCTTCAAATCATCCGTCTTTTCTGGCCAGCCGAGGGTAGTGAACGGCCAGAGACCGGAAGAAAACCAGGTATCAAGAACGTCTGACTCCTGTCTCAGTTTTCCCCCGCACTCTTTGCATTCCGTAATATCATCCACGGATACATACATTTTATTGCAGACATCGCAGTACCAGACCGGTATTCTGTGACCCCACCATATCTGTCTCGATACGCACCAGTCGCGGATATTTTCCATCCATTCAAAATAGACTTTCTCCCACATCTCGGGGATGATTCTCACCCGGTGTGTCCTCACCGCCTCAATAGCGGGTTCCGCGAGCGGCTTCATCTTCAGGAACCACTGTAACGACAAAGTGGGCTCAACTACCGTCTTACACCGATAACACCTTCCTACGCCAAGGTCATAGGGTTCGATTTTTTCGAGAAGCTTTTTTTCGCGCAACTCCTCTATAATCTTCTCCCTGCACTCGAACCTGTCCATTCCTTTGTAATGGAGGGCAGCCTCATTCATCTTTCCTTTTTCATCGATGACTTTTACGAGTTCAAGGGCACATCTCTTTCCTATCTCAAAGTCATTGAGGTCGTGGGCGGGGGTAACCTTAAGGACACCGGTGCCGAAAGCTGAATCGACGTAGGTGTCGCCAATGATGGGGACCTTTCTCCCCACAATGGGGACCAACACGCATTCCCCCACGTACTTCCCGTAACGCTCGTCATCAGGATTCACCGCGATGGCCGTGTCTCCCAGAAGAGTTTCCGGCCTCGTCGTAGCGACGGTGAGCGTTCCGCTCCCGTCGGCGAGAGGATATTTTATGTAATAAAGAAAACCTTTTGTCTGCTCATGTTCCGCCTCAAGGTCGGAAAGTGCCGTTTCGCAACGCGGACACCAGTTAATAATGTAATCTCCTCTGTAAATGAGACCGGCTTCATATAGTCTTACGAAGACTTCACGGACCGCTTTCGTAAGACCCGCATCCATTGTAAACCGCTCTTTCGACCAGTCGCACGACGCACCGAGCCTCTTAAGTTGTTCGATTATAGCGCCCCCGGACTGAGCCTTCCATTCCCATACTCTTTCGATAAATTTTTCTCTTCCGAGCATATCCCTGGTCATGTCCTCTTTTGCGAGCTCACGCTCAACCACATTCTGCGTGGCGATTCCGGCATGGTCCATTCCTGGGACCCATAGGGCATTGAAACCCGCCATTCTTTTGAACCGCGTGACGATGTCTTGCAACGTGTTGTTGAGCGCATGACCCATATGAAGCGAGCCCGTCACGTTGGGTGGGGGTATTACTATGGAAAATGGCGGTTTATCAGAGACACTTTCCGCCTTGAAATATTCCTTATCGGTCCACACTTTATACCACTCTTTTTCGATTTTATGCGGGTCATAAACCTTATCCATCATATCCTTCGACTCCTCAGATTCAGATTATTGATTTCAGGGGTCAAGTCTTTATTCTTGACAAAATTTTAAAGAATAAAGACTTGACCCCTTTTAGCTACATGGGTATCTTCCACGGCATGGGAAGAAAAATCCTCTCAAAAAGATTGAATGCATACCGGTCGGTCATACTTGCCACGAAATCGCATACACACTCCTCAGGCTCATCATAATACTCTTTCCGTTCTGTTTCCTTAAGGAACACATCCGGGTTATCCAGAAAATAACCGTAGAGGTCATGTATGATCTTGGCGCACTTGATAAAATCGCCGTGGACCACGCTGTTGTCATACACATATTCGTAAAGAAAGCTCCTCAGTTTCCTTATATGGTAATCAAGCTCGGCACTGATCTTTAGATCGGAACCTCCTGCTTCCATGGTAGCCGTCAGCACCCCCCGCACCATGGTATCAATCCTGTCCGAGTTGCTACGTCCGAGGTAGTCCACGCATTCCCTCGGCAGATCGGACTCTGTGATGACGCCTCCTCTGGTTGCGTCGTCAATGTCATGGTTAATATAGGCAATAATATCGGCAATCCTCACCACTTCCGCTTCTTTTGTAAGAGGCCTGTCTTTATCGTCTTTAAGGACGATCTCGCCCTTTCCTTTCGAATGTTTCAGAATCCCATCCCTCACTTCCATGGTCAGGTTCAAACCCCGGCCATCTCTCTCCAGGATATCGACAGCCCGAAGACTCTGCTCATAATGAGTGAACCCTCCTGGGTGTATCCTCGCAAGAGTGTCCTCTCCCGCATGACCGAAAGGCGTATGCCCCAGATCGTGCCCCAGCGTAATTGCTTCCACAAGGTCCTCGTTGAGCGAAAGGACTTTCGCAATAGTCCTTGCGATCTGAGATACCTCAAGGGTATGGGTAAGCCTGGTTCTGTAGTGATCACTTGCTGGGGAAAGAAAAACTTGCGTCTTGTGTTTCAACCTTCTGAAGGATTTGCTATGGGTTATCCGGTCTCTGTCATGCTGAAAAGCTGGCCTGATGTCACATTCCCGCTCCTCTTTCAGTCTGCCCCTGGATTTACTGCTCCTCTGGGCAAAGGGAGCTAGTATCAGTTCCTCTCTATTCTCCAGTCTCTCTCTGATATTCATTCTACAATCCGAAAGCAAAACTCCGGACACGACATTGATCCCAGTCTGGTCTTTCGTTGTAATTTATCATAATCATACGGCTATTTCAACTTTCATATATCCGTCTCAAAATTTAGCTTGGCAGGTCCTTAAATTATAGTTAGCCTATATGATAAGATCTGGAGTGACCAGAGTCGAAAATGGGGAAGAATCCCATAATCATCGGAGCAGTCATTATGATCGCCATACTTACAGTCTTCTTTGAGGGTCACGGCGCCGTCCATCCCGTACACGTCTATGCATTTCAGAGATATGTGATGGGATGAGGGCACTTTACCGGAAATGCGTCTATTCCCTTAACCAATCATCATTGAGGTATATACCAACTACCCGAAAAAGACGGTTCTTTGTCCTAGGGCTCAGGCTTTCTTTCTATCGTAGAACGCTCCGACCTTTGGTTGGGGCGCGCGGGAGGATGTGAGGATAACGACCAACGACATTCTGCTACTGCCTTTTCGATCGTCTCCACCAGTCCCTCTATCCCTTCCTTCTTCAGACATGATATGGAGACAGCCTTGTAGCGCTCTTCAACGAGTCGGATGAAACTGGAGTCCATCTTGTCAGTTTTATTGAACACGGTGAGTTTTGGCTTATCGGCAAGATCAAGGGTGGAAACAATATTATCCACAACTTCCATTCTTTCCTCGAAATCGGGCACGCTCACATCAACGAGGTGCAACAGAAGGTAGGCATCCTTTAATTCTTCAAGGGTCGCCATGAATGCTCTGACCAGCACCTGAGGCAGGCCTTTTATAAAGCCCACCGTGTCGGTAACGATAATATTCTTTCGTTCTGGATATTTTATCAGCCTTGTGGTTGGATTCAAAGTACTGAAAGGTTTATCCTCCGCCTCCACTCTGCTTTTGGTGAGCAGGTTGAGAAGGCTTGATTTCCCCGAATTGGTGTAGCCCACTATGGAAACGATAGGGGTGCCTGAAGCCTTCCTTTTCTTCCTTTTCTTTTCCCGAATCTTCATGACCTCCGAGAGTCGTCTTTCGAGAAAACCAAGTCTATCCGTTATGCGTCTCCGGTCAACTTCGAGTTTCGTCTCTCCAGGGCCCCGTCCGCCGATACCACCCATGAGACGGGACAACGCGGTACCCTTTCCTGCCAACCGCGGGAGGATGTACCGGAGTTGGGCCAGCTCAACCTGAATTTTTGCCTCCGTGGTCTCGGCCCTTCCTGCGAAAATGTCAAGAATAAGCTGATTCCTGTCGATAACCTTGAGTTCCGTGAGGGCAGATATGTTCTTAATCTGTCCTGGAGACAGCTCCTCGTCGAATACGATGAGATCCACTCCTAACTGCTGGCAGCGCATGAGGACCTCCTCTAACTTGCCTTTCCCTATGAGGTATTGGGTACTCAGTTCCTTAGGTCTCTGTACGATGGCGTCGAGGGCGGTAATACCGGCGGAATAGCAGAGGTCCTTCATCTCTTGGATGTATTCATCCACATCTTTTTCGGTCTTGGGAGGGACAACGGAGACAAGGATACACTTTTCCCGGTCGTCTTCTACCAGGTAATACCTTCCCCGTGCTTTCGTGAATTCGTTTTCAAGCTCCGTGATGAATCGGATAAAATCTATATCCAGTTCCTGGAGGGGGGCAGGGCCTATGAAATCCCAGACCTTACCCGACTTGTTCTCTGGTATGAGGTACCCTATGTGAACCGTTTCAGTCGCTTCTCTCCTTCTCTCCGTGATGGAAGCAATGAGATCAAGCTGGAGGATGGCCAAGTCCGTGAGATCTTCTTTCGAGAGGAGCTCTCCGTTCAAATGGGTATGGATGAGCCTCAAACCCTTGAACCTGGCCCTGCCCACACGCTCGCCTGCAAGGAGAGGTATGCGAAGGCGCGTCCTGTCGCCTACAATCACGTACTCAATAACACCCCTACGGTTAATAAGGAGCCCGATCTGCCGTCCTATATCTGTCGAAATCTGCATTATGTTCCGTGCAGTATCAAAAGGCACGACACTGACCGGCTCTACTTTGCGCTGATAAAGTTTAAGGAGTCTTCGTTTTGCGAGGTAATCAAGGCCCTGGGTATTTCCGTAGATGTCTATAGCGCAACCCCTGTTTCTCTCAGAAAGCAACTGGGCATCCTATACGCTCCGCCCTTCTCCACAGTCACGCACTGACAAGAAAGTCTCTATCAATCTCCATTCGGGCGCAGTAATTTATGCCGTCAAGGAGTATGGTAACTCGCTCTTTTCCGTCCAGTTCCTTCTCGAAAATACCGCTCAGATTCTTGAATGGCCCATCTTTTATGAAGATCCGTTCGCCTTCTTGAAACTTTCTTTGTTCCACGGTCACAATCCCTGCTTCAAGTTTTGATCTGATGAATTCAATAAGCTCGTCTTGAATGGGGACGATGCAACCGCCAAAACTCACTATGGATTTGATTCCCCTCGTATACTTGACAAGGCGGAATTCATCGACGGGGTGGAACTTCACGAATATATAACCGGGAAACATGGGTTCAATCACGCTTACGAACTGCCCTTCCCTGAATTTGCGGAGCCTGAGTTTAGGCGCCAGAACCTCTATGCTGCCATGCTGCAGGTTATTGGCCGCCCGGTCTTCGTTTCTCGGTTTCGTCGTAACCACATACCATTTCCTCATATATCTATTATCGGTCAAAAACATCCTATTTGCAACCCTCTTCTCCTGCCACTCTCCTCCCTCTCCTCTCTCCTGGCCGTCTATCTCGGTATCTCCAATCAATATCAAATGCAGATACTCCACTGTTTCGGCCCTGAAAAGCTGCTTTACAAGGGCTAATCTGCTATAATAAGTACAAAATTGAGGAGTTCACCTATGATGAACGAAGAAAATGACCTGACACGCCAGAATGAAAAGGTAATACTAGCCTTGATCGGTTCTCCGCGCAAACTCGGCAACTGCGAAGTGCTGGTAAAGGAAATATCGGAACGCCTTGAAACGGCCCATGTACTGAAATTGATCCGTATGCCCCCTCTCAATATCAGGTCCTGTAGCGCCTGTTATGGGTGTATAATGGACCAAGTATGTCCCCAAAAAGACGACATGAATTTTCTTCTCGACCATATCGCGGAAGCGGATGGCTACATCATAGCATCCCCCGTCTATTTCCTCGGCGCCCACAGCATATTTAAGCGAATATTAGATCGTGGTTTTCTTCTTTATAATATCCTCGAGAGCACTTATGGCAAGCCCTGTATCCTTCTCAATTTGTACGGCATGGAAGAACGGATCGGAGCCGCGCCTCATACCCTCATGACTCTTGCGTCTTTTCTGGGGCTCAGAATAAAGGCAAGCGTCAACGTGAAAGCCGCGTTGCCTGGGGAAGTCCTCCTTGATAAGAAGATTGCGTTAAAGGCAAGGAAACTGGCCAATGACCTTTTCTCTGAAGCTAAAGAGAGACACGCTCACGGCTGCCCCTTTTGCGGGTGTGAGATCGTGAGAATGGATAAGAAGGAATTCTGCTGCACCCTCTGCCACGGCAGGTTTATGATCGGGCCGTCCGGAAAGCCGATCCGGGTAAGAGAAGGAAAGATCTTTGGAGCCCCGGAATATATGCTCCTCCATAAAACCTGGCTGAGCGGTATGAAGCAGGAATTCCTCAAAACAAAAAAAGAAATTCTCAGGACAACTCTCCCCTACAAAGACACAGGCGAATGGATCGTACCCTGAAAACCTCAGGTCCCGCAGACGCGAGTGACGCCGGTATCTATCATTTTTTTAATTATCTCGTTATTTTATAAGATAGGCTTATAATAAGGGTCTTGACTTTTCCAAGCTGAACTTAAAAAAAGCTGTAAAAGAGACAAGAAAAAATGTCACGAGGGTTTAAGTTTAAAATAAATATCAGGCGAGCTTACGGCAACGGAAATCGACGAGGAGCTTAATAAGGAATATCTTTAAGTGGGAAAAGTAGATTCGCCAGCTTCCACATATCGACGATTCATTGAGCAAGTTCAGGTAATAGCGGCCAAATCCATATAGAAGGAAGAGGGTATTCGCCGAGAAGGTAAAGGAATACATAAGATAGCTCTACAAACGTTCGGAGAGGCGCTGCTTTACTTTTTTCCCCAATGCTTAATCTGACGCCCCCTTCTTTATTAGGTTGTCTTCTTGTATCCGATCATCTTTTCCTTGATACCCATTGTAGGGGCGTCCGGAAAAATCTGCAAGCGGTACCTTTGCCAAAACACGTCCCTCCCTTAAGCCAGTCCTCTTTGAGACATATGCCGGCTTGGCAGAACTCACGTAAAGATAGTTCTTTGCCTTACAGAGAGGCTGTTCTTTCTGTCATAGAGCGCAGTTCGCAAGATCACCGACATAGAACGTTATCCGTTTTAAGTCTCAATCTTATTTTTTATAGCATCGCCCGCCCGGAGCAGGGGAGCAAAAGCATGGAGGGGTTTTAATAAATGGGCTCGGGCTCGCATCCTTACACCCGACACAACTCCTTGGATAAGAAGCTGCTCCTTACGTTCAATCACAAAAGCTCTTGTTTTAATTCCTGATCACTTTTTCCCATATGGTCATCCATATCATTCCTCCTTTATCGTATTGTATGTATTGGAGGAATGTCAGATCAGGTTTATGGTAGGGTTCCTGGTGACACAAAAGAATTGACATTACCTACGGCGTCGATTAGCTTGACATTTATTCCTGCCTACAATAATCTTTCTCCATGAAAAACCTCTCCATCGGCATGTTCGACTCCGGTATCGGCGGACTAACCGTCCTCAAGGAAGTACGCTCCCTGCTGCCGGCCGAACACATACTCTACTTGGGCGACACTGCCCGCGTACCCTATGGCGGGAAGTCCCCTGAGACCATCACCCGCTACGCCTTGGAAAGCGCCATATTCCTTCTCACTAAGGGGATTAAGATCCTCGTCATCGCTTGCAACACCTCCTCGGCCTTGGCGCTTGACATCCTCAAACGCAAGTTCCCTATCCCCGTACTTGGCGTGATTGATCCAAGCGCCCGCGAAGCCGTCGCTTCCACCCGCTCCAAACGGGTAGGCATCATAGGGACCAGAGCCACCGTCCAGAGTAGCGCTTATGAAAAGGCCATCACCCGCCACGACCCCGACATCTCCGTCTTCTCCAAACCTTGCCCCCTTTTTGTGCCCATCGTGGAGGAGGGGCTTGAAAGCGACAAGGTAGCCGAGATCATGTCGCAGAAATATCTCCGAGAGATGAAGGCCTCCCGCATTGATACACTCGTCATGGGTTGCACACACTATCCCATCCTTGAAAACCTGATCAGAAAGACCATGGGGAACGGTGTCACCATCATCAATACTGGTCGGGAAACCGCAAAGGACGTGAAATATACCCTTGAAAAGCAGGGGATCATTAACAACTCGGGGAAAGGTGGCTCGGAATACTTTGTCACCGATTCCCCCGGCGCATTCAAGGAGATAGGCAGCAGGTTCCTGGGTGTTGAGATTGAGCGTGTAAGATTTTTGAAGAGTCTCGACTTCAAAGACTTCCTACTCTCTTCATGATCGTAGAAGTCGCCCTTCCGATCCCCGTGGAGAGACGTTTTTCCTATTCTGTCCCCCCCAAATGGCAACCTCATATGAAACGATTCCTCAGGGTCGCCGTGCCTTTCCGCATGAGGTCTCTGACGGGGTGGGTCACAGAAATAAAAGCCGAAGGGGAACATGGCATCGGACTGAAAGATGTCCTGGCGGTCTCGGATCTCTTTCCTCTCGTGGATGGAACCATGGAGCGCCTCACCTACTGGGCCTCGCAGTATTACATCACCCCCTTGGGGCTTGTGCTGAAACATGCCCTCCCTTCCGGACATGAGATCGAAAAATACCTCTCCGCCCAAATGGATTCCTGTTCCGGGGAACCGCCTATGGCCATGAAAAAAGCTCTTGCCTCCCTCGGCAGAGAGAAAGTCATAAGCCTTCGTAACGCGGGCTCCCTCAGAATGTATAATACCTTTGACGGTAGTCCTTTCGAACCGCTTCCTCCGACCCGGGAAAGCATGCGCTCCGACACACCTGGCAATACACTCTTCCTGGGCGGTATTGAGAGCCGCCTCGAATACTACTCATCCCTCATACGGGACCGCCTGGCAAAAAATGAGAACATACTAATGCTCCTGCCCGACTATCACCAGACGGGGAACTACTTTTCTCGAGCCTTTCTCGAAAAGTTCCCAGGAAAGGTCCTCTGGTATTCTTCCGCCGTCAAAGCAAAAACTAGGATGGAAACCTATTTCAAGGCGCAGAGCGGTGGTGGTTATCTCATACTGGGCACGAGGAACTGCGTCTTCCTTTCAATCTGTGATCTCGGCCTCGTCATAGTGGAACACCAGGAAGAGGATTTTTACAGAAACGAAGAAAACTTCCGATTCAACGCGTCAACCGTCGCGATTGAGAGGGCAAGACTCGTCGGTGTGTCTGCCGTTGTCGGTACCGCATCCCCTTCCACTGAGATCTGGAGGGAAGCGGAAGAAGGCAGGGTTTCTGTGGTGGAGAAGGGCCTTCCTACAAATCGAGGATTCACAGAATCCATACTGGAAAAAAATATCGCCGTTTACGACGGCCTGCCTAAAGAATTAACGGAGACCATTGCTGCGAGGATTCGTGAAAGCCGCCGAATTGCCCTTTATACACCCCGAAAAGACTATGCAAGCTATATTCGATGTTTGGAATGCAAGACGCTTTTTTCCTGCCCGGTGTGTCACGCCGCCTTCAGTTATCGTAAATCCACAAACAGTCTTGTCTGCGCGGCCTGCGGCAGGAAGTCTCCCTATGAAGAAAAGTGCGGCCAATGCGGAAGCGAGCTCATTCGCTTCTCTAGCATAGGCGCCGAGTATTTGGAAGAACACGTTAGACGTCTTTTCCCTCACGTGCCTGTGGCGAGAATTACGGGAGAGACTCCAAAAAAAGAGCTGGATCTCCTGAAGAAAATTCCGGCGGACTCACCCCTCGTGATTGCCGGCACCCAGGCGCTCGCCAACATGTACGGTTTTACCGTGAATACTCTTATCCTCTTGGGGTGGGAAGAATTGAGCAGGATATCGGGCTACAGGGCCCATGAAAAGATGTTCCATATCCTGATCCATTTAATTGATGCTTTAAACCCGGAAGAGGTCCGGTTCTTTATGGAGCGGAAGAGACGAGCCGATCCCTCGCTTTTCCTTGATGTGCGTGAATTTTGCAGGGAAGAACTGGCCAGGAGGAAGGCTGCGGATTTTCCGCCTTACGCGAGGTTCTTCCTGGTGGACGTTAAAAAAAAGAATGAGAAAACGGGCCTCAAGACGGTCAATGGAATAAAGAATATGCTGGCGGAAATCGGTTACACAGGAGGAATTATCGGGCCCCTATTTCAGAAAAGAGAACGGCTTCATTGGAGGATGATCCTGAGCGGCAATGGAGACCCTCTGTATCGGCTGCTTATGGGGCTCTATAATATTCCCGATGTGAGAATTGAAGCCGACCCGCTGTACCTGTAAAGACTTAAAACAAAGAGAATACTCTCGAAATGTAGAATACCTTAATAGAGATCTGCAAGGTGCATGGTGAGTCGTCAATTTACGAGTATTTCCTATGATTTTGTCGTTAAACTCAGGATCTCGTCTTTTTCCTTCATCTTTTTGACTTTGAACCAAAGTTTATCGTAGGGCATATTCAAATACTTAGCGGCGAGGGATATCTTTCCGCCGGCCTTGATGATCGCCTTCTTGATCAGCTCTTTTTCCATCTCGTTGAGATCAATGCCTTCATCGGGGATCTCAATCCTATCCAAGTTCCTGCTGCCTTTCCCGGACCTTACTTCAAGGGGGAGGTGGTCAATGTCGATGGTTTCATCCTCGCCCATAATGTACGCACGCTCCAGGATTGATTCAAGCTGTCTCACGTTTCCCGGCCATTCATATCTCATGAGTGCCTGCAATGCGTCTTCTCTGATGGTTTTCGTTTTTCCGTGCGATCCGTGAAGCTTCTTTAGGAAATGCTCCACCAACAGGGGCACGTCGGTGAGGCGTTCCCTGAGGGGCGGCACCGTGAAGGCGATGACGTTAAACCTGTAGTAGAGGTCTTCCCTGAAATTGCCCTTTTTTATCTCTTCCTCAAGGTTCTTGTTTGTTGCGGCGATAATTCTCACATCAAGTTTTATGGTATCCTTGCCGCCGAGTCTCCGGACCTCTCGTTCCTGTATTGCCCTTAGGAGTTTGGCTTGGGTGCTCGCGCTTAAATCCCCGATCTCATCAAGAAAGAGCGTGCTCCCGTTCGCCTGTTCGAAAAGCCCTACCGAACGGGAAAGAGCTCCTGTGAATGCGCCTTTTTCGTACCCGAAAAGCTCGCTTTCAAGCAGGGTCTCGGGTATTGCCGCACAGTTGATCGCGAAAAACGGCTTGTTCTTTCTCAGGCTGTTGTAATGGATGCTCTTGGCGAAAAGTTCTTTCCCGGTCCCGCTCTCTCCGTAAATAAGTACAGTGGATGTGGTGGGCGCCGCCTTCTTCACAATCCTGAAGAGTTCTTCCATTCCTCCGTGGGCGCCTATGATGTTCTGAAAGTTGAACTTTTCGGAAAGCTGGTCCTTCAGCATAATATTGTCTTTGGTAAGCCTTGCTTGATTTACGGCATTATGAATGACGACAAGAAGCTGGTCCTTCTCGAAAGGCTTTTGGAGGTAATGGAAAGCGCCAAGTTTGGTTGCCTCAATTGCGGAGGGGATAGAACCATACGCGGTAATGATAATCACGTTACTCGTCCTGTTTCTGGCTTTGACCTCTTTGAGTATCTCTGTGCCATCTATGTCCGGCAATCTAAGATCGGTGACAATCACATCGAAATTGCTCGCTTCGAGAAGCACCATGGCGGTTTTCCCGCAGTCTGCGGTTTCCACATAGAACCCTTCCTTGCTGAGAATGGTTTTGATGATCTCTCTCTGATTCTGATCATCTTCTACTACCAAGATAGTACCTTTATCATGTCTCATATTGCGGCACCGTTATCATTATTGTCGTTCCTTTGCCTATCTTGCTCTCTATGCTGATCGTCCCGCCGTGGGCTTCGACAAACCTCTTGGTGATAGCGAGGCCCAGGCCCATGCCGAATCGTTTCGCCGAAAAGTAAGGTTCGAATATTTTCTCCATCTGGTCCTTATCTATACCCACGCCAGTGTCCTTAACTGAAATGCAGGAGAATGAATCCTCTTTGCTGTACTCTATGGTGACCCTTCCATCATGCTCCATGGCTTGGACTGAATTGAGAATAAGGTTTATGATGCAGATCCTAATATACTCCCTATCGCACTGGATAGGTTGACCCATGTCCCTTGAGATGACTTCGAGCTCTATACCGCTTCTCACTTTGTCTTTCACGAGGTAGACTGCCTCCTGGAAGAGGGTCTCCGGCATTATCCACTCCTTTTTGAGGCTGATCGGCTTGCCCAGGAAAAGAAAATTGTGGATTAGGTCATTAACTTTATAAATTTCTTTCGTCAAATTGTCCAAGAGTTTGACGACCTCTTCCCTGTCGTCCTGCTTCTCCTCCGTAACCCACTCCCTGATATGCCCTATAGAAAGGGAGAGAAAATTGAGGGGATTCCTGATCTCGTGTGCAATCCCAGAGGAGAGTTGGCCAATAAGGGAGAGTTGTTCCGTTTTCTTTAGTTTTTCCTCAAGCTCTTTCCTCTCATTCAGTTTGTCGACCATCTCGTTGTAGCTCTTTACCAGCACGCCTATCTCATCCTTGCGGTTGTTGCTGCGGATCTTGGCCAGTTCCCCCTCGGCGATCCTTTTGCTTGCCTGGGCAATCTTCTTGATAGGTTCCGTATACTTCTCGGCGATGAGTAGGCTGAAAATTATACCGATGCTGAAAGCAAAAACCGTGCTAAGGATACGCCTCAGATGGTTTTTCCTTTGGATGAGCTTGTAATCATCAAGAACCATGTTTATGTGAATATAACCTATGTTCTGCCCCTTTATCTGGACGGGCATAATCACATTGTAGGGCCTCTGGTTTTCCCTGGAGCTCTCTTCGCCCAAGCGCGCCTTAATAATGAGGTTCTTTTTTCTGGCATGTCTCTTTTCCTGGATCTTCTGCCTGGTGCCGATCTTTTTGGGGTCCGAAGAGGCGATAACTTCGGATTTATCGCTCAAAATAGAAATCTCCTTAATCCCCTTTTCGTTCAACATATCCACGTAACCCTTCAGCCTCTGGTTTCCTTCACCACGGTAAGTCAATTCTTCCACACTGATTTGGATTGCCGTGGTAATATCGTCTATATTGTCCGTTACCTTCTCTATAATCTGCCCCTCGGTACGGGCGTAGATTATGGTGAGAGAGCTTACCGAGACCACGAGGAGCAAGATGAGGATGAGGAGAAGCTGCGTTCTCAGAGAGAGACTGCGGAACGTGTCCTTCACGGACGAGTACAGCAATGTCCAAGACGGGGTGAACGTTTTCAGGAAAGAGAAAACTGTCTTTTTAAACATAACATCCGTTTTGTAACGGTGTCTTTTTTTAAGAGAGGGAAGACCTCTTTGAGCGGAGGCCCGCTCTTCCTGCCCGTGAGGATTATGCGGAGGACCATAAAAAGGTCTCGCTTCGTAAGACCAGTCCCATGTTCCATCTCCTTCACTATGTCATCAAAGGTAAGACCGCCGTCCAAGGGTAGACCGTCCATGGCAGCCACAACAGCCGTGAGATCGCCGAAAGCAGACAGGTAGGCGATGCCGTCGTCTTTAATATCGGTACCGTCAAATATATCAAGATACTCCTTTAGCTCCGCCAAGGTCTTCGAGTTTTCCTGCAGGATGACCACTTCGTCCCGGTATTTCGGCGGGATATCTGATGCGCCGAGGAGGTTCTCGACTGGCATATTCCTGATGTACTCTTTGTTGAACCAGAACAATTTGCCCATATCGAACAATGAGTCAGACGAGGATAGGGATTTGACGGTAAACGTATTGATCATCTCATCCCGTTCCATAATCTCCTTCTTTACCTTTCTCCCTATGATGGCAACATAATTCGCGAGGACCGCCGGAAGTATGCCTATGTCACGGAATTCCCGGACCTGGGTGGCCCCATGCCTCTTGCTCAGGGGCCTGCGGTCAGGACCGGTAAGAAGGGAGTGATGGGCGTACTGGGGAGGGGTGCGGTCCAAGGCCTGAAACAGCAGGATCTGCTTTGGTGTGTTCGACAGATGGTCCGATCCTCTGATCACGTGGGTAATCTCCATGAGCATATCGTCCACCGTGACGGCAAAGTTGTAGGAGGGGGTCAGTTCCTGTTTGAGGAGGATAAAATCGTCCACATGATCGTCAGGGAAGAATGTCTCCCCATGGATGAGGTCCGTAAACCGGACCGCCCTTCTGGGGGACCTAAACCTTACCACGTAAGGCTTGCCTTCAGATTCCATCCTATGAACGGCTTCTCCGGAAAGGTTCCTGCACGTGCCATCATATCTCGGTGGCTCCCCTCTCCGGACGGAAAGGGCCTTTATCTCCTCAAGCCGTTCTTTTGAACAGAAGCATTTGTAGGCATCGCCTTTTTCGAGAAGGACGTCAATATAGGTCCTGTAAGTTTGGATCCTTTCGGATTGCCGGAAGGGTCCTTCTTCCCAGGAAATGCCGAGCCACCTGAGATCTTCCAAGATGGATGCCTCATAGGCCGTATCTGATCTTTCCATGTCGGTATCTTCTATTCTCAAGACGAGGATCCCGTTCTCTTTCCGGGCAAACAGGTAGTTTGCAAGGGCCGTCCTCGTGTTGCCCACATGGAGATATCCGGTGGGGCTCGGCGCGAACCTTACCTTTACCATAATTAGTCTCTTTCCTTTTCGAGGAGCACCACGGCATGGGCCTCAATGCCTTCTTTTCTTCCTGAGAAGCCGAGACCCTCAGTGGTCTTCCCTTTTATCCCAATCGCGCTTTTGTCCACGCCCAGAAGGTCCGCTATAGCCTCTTTCATACGCTCCCTGTGGGGCGATATCTTCGGCTCCTCCGTTACCACCACCGTGTCGATATTTACGATCTTGAATCCTTTATTTGCTGCGAGGCGGCCTATATAAGAGAGTATTTCAACGCTTCTTATGCCCTCCGTCGTCCTATCTGTATCAGGAAAATGAATGCCTATATCGCCCTCGGACATGGCGCCGAGAATCGCGTCACAGATCGCATGGATAAGTACGTCACCATCAGAGTGTCCGAGGAGACCTTTCGAAAAAGGTATTAGGACTCCTCCGAGAAAAAGGCTCCTCCCTTCCACCAGGCGGTGTACGTCGTAGCCTATGCCTACCCTCATATCGCCCCTCTCAACTCGGAGAGTATGCTTCTCGCGAAAACAAGGTCTTCTGGTGTTGTTATCTTTATATTGTAGGGAGAGCCTTCAATTACTTTCACTTTTTTGCCCGTCGCTTCAAGGAACGTTGCGTCGTCATAGCCATAGAGCTTCTTTGCCATACCGTCCTTGTAAGCCTTCGCTATGACCTCGTATTTGAATGCTTGCGGCGTCTGGACATGCCACAGGGAGTCTCTCTCCAGCGTCTTGACAACAAACCCTTCTTTCGAGATCGCCTTGATCGTGTCCTTGACGGGTATGACAGGAATAATGGCATCAAACATCTCCATGAGGTAGATCTCTTTTTCTATGAAGGAGGGGGACACGAAAGGCCTCACCCCGTCGTGGATAACCACAATATCGCAGTGCGTATTGATCGCCTCAAGCCCGTTCCTCACCGAATCCTGCCGTAACCGTCCGCCTATGACGATTTTCATCAGTTTATTGAACCGGTATGTCTCAAGGATCTCCTCCTGAATTGTGGCAAGACCCTTCTGATTGACTACAAGATAGATGCCATCCACGGATCTACATTCTTCGAATGCCTGCAGTGTGTGGACAATAATCGGCTTGTTGTCTAAAAGCAGAAACTGTTTGTTCGTGGAAGCCCCCATCCTCCTGCCCGCTCCGCCTGCGAGGATTATTGCGAGAGTTCTCATAATGTTACCTCACTTGTTCTTCCAGATTATACTCTGCGGGGAAAAAAAATTCCTTTTCAGCCTGTTCTTTGGGTTTTGCGAAAATCATCCGGCCCGACATGGTCTGCAACGCGCTCGTCACCACTATATCCGCTTGTCTGCCTGACATTTTTCGCCCATCGTCGACAACGACCATGGCACCATCATCGAGATATCTGATGCCCCGTCCATGATGTTCTTTACCCTCTTTTAGGACCTGTATCCCCATCTGCTCGCCGGACAACATAGCCGGTTTCAACGCAGTTGTCAACCGATTCATGTTCAGGACTTCAATCCCCTGAAACTCTGCAACTTTATGGAGATTGTAGCCATTCGTCACGATTTTCCCATTCAGCTTTTTCGCAAGGGCGATGAGTTTGGTGTCCATGTCCTGGAGCTTGGGAAAATCGTAGTCCACAATCTTCGTCTTGATCACGGTCTGTTTCTGAATTTTGTAGAGCACTTCAAGACCTCTTTTCCCTCGCGTTCTCTTTACCACATCCTGATGATCGGCTATATGCTGTATCTCGTACAGAACGAACCGGGGAATGACGAAAATCCCTCCTATAAATCCTGTCTCCACGAGATCGGCTATCCTTCCGTCGATTATGATGCTCGTATCAAGGATCTTGACGTTTTCATTGCCCTCCGTCCGGTCAAAGAGCGGGATCTTCGAGAGATCAATGGTCTTGCTCTTCTTCTCGCCTATGCGAAACCCCAGATAACCCATGACTACGTAAAGGAAGATGTAGATGCAAATGGGCAACGTTATGGGGATATCATTCATGATGGTCAGCAGAAACCTCGCGACGAACAAATAGGCAGCGATAAGGCTTACGAAGAGCCCTGTAAGACTGCCGATGATGATCTTCAGCGGAATGTCCTTCAATTTTTTTTCGAGTTTCAGTATTGTGTAGCCGAGAGCAAGGCCAAATATGGCACCGATCCAGCCAAGAAGACTGCTTAAAAATATTTCTTTAAGAATGAAATAGCCGGTAACCGTAGTAACAACTACTAGGAGGATCTGGACAAGTGTGTTCAAAATAGATAATCCTCTAAGCTTTGTAATTCTCTAAAAAAATCCCCTCAATTTCAGTCTCTATCTCTTCCTCCTCTTTGTCTAAGGCAATGGAAAGCTCCTTCTTTATAAGGTTCCGGGCTATCTCGAACATCTTCTTTTCTCCAAAGGAGAGTTCCTTCCAGACTCTCAGGCTGTAAAGTTCTTTCAGGACCATGGCAACTTCAAAGATGGAACCGCTCTTGATGCGCTCCATGTATTCCTTGTACCGTCGGTTCCACGGGGCGTTGTCATGCACTACATTCTTATCTTTCAATATCTCGAACACCCTGGTGACTTCGCTGGAATCAATGACGCATCGCAGGCCGGTGTTGTTGGCGTTATCGACCGGGATCATTATAGTCATATCCGTATCAAGGATACGCATTATATAGAAAGACTGCTTCATACCGGAAAATTCTTTTTCTTCGATAGAGGCGATCTTGCCCACTCCATGACCAGGATATACCGCTACTTCACCAACCTTAAACATTATTCCTCCAGTCGTCTTTTTCGACTTCATATTTTACCACTTTCGACAAAAATATTCAATTAATAATAGGTTTCACATGTTTAGGAACGCTTACCGGACGTAAATTCCGTTACCCCTTCTCTTCTATTTCACCCCCCCTCACTTTTTCTTTGCGATTGAATTGGCAGTACGAAGTCTGCGTGCCGGTCAGTCACACCATAGTGTATGCAGAAGAAGGAGTGCTTGAGGAAGAGCGGGGTCAGGCATGGTCCTGCTCTTTTGTCATTCGGACCGCAAATGGCCTCCAGCGTTCCCAACTATCCCGATTAGTACGCATCTCTCATTTGACCTCAACCAAGGAAAAGTTTTTTTAAAATAAGTTTAATATTTGAGACTGCCACCAACAAAATGACAATATTTCATAGTGTCACCAAATAAGTGGTGACACTATGAAATGCAGGAAATGGGGAAGTAAAAAATCAGTAAAGAAAGGCCAGCGCTTAGGGCGCCAGCGATACAAGCGCAAAGACTGTGGTTTTCTAATTCACTCAAGAAGGACCTAAAAGGTAAGGATGTCGCGACCTAAGTTCCTGTCAATCATTCTCTATGTAAATGGCTTGTCGTCTCAAACCATAACGAAGGTTTCACGCAAAGTAGTCTACGATTGGGCAAAGAGAGGCTTATGAAAAGTCGAGGCCCTCCGGGGTTGTGGTAATCGAGTTTGGTGAGATGTGGCACTTTCTGAATATTCTGGCTCTGGAACACTGCAGGTCAATTTCATCGACAGTGGTGCCTTGGCTTGATCTAAGCGTCTCCCTCTTCTTATCGGATAGATGGGAATCGTACACCGGAACTGCTAATCCAACCAAAATGTGAGAGACCCACGCTATTGAACGTAACAACTTTCTTGAGCGGCATTGGTTCGGGCGCCTCAGGCGTAAAATGTGCATTGTATCCCGCAGCTTATTTATGGCTGACCTGACTATCTTAATTGTTCGCTCGCCTCCGTATTAACGGGTCACCTGATTTGATCCCGTCGTTCTTTGGGTAAGACTCTTAATAATAGAACTACAAGCAAGACGAACGATGAAAAACTTGACCTATTAAACTTGATGTGATGAATCAATCTCCATCAAAAGCCGTGACGGAGAAAAGATTCCTCACTCAGCATTTCTGTTGTTGCCGCACAGTGAAGCTTCTTGGTATGACAATACATTTCCAGCAGCGCAAGCCATATCCAATATAATCATTTCGCGGAGATCCCACTGTGTGCAGGCGAACCTATTTTTTATTCGCCCACTCCATACCGATTTTGATACCTTTAATCTGATTGTTGTTCATTATATTGAGTACATCTTCGGCGAATTTCTTCGGCACTTCAACGAAGGTATATTTGTCGTAGATTTCGATCTTACCGATCCGTTTCCCTGGTATGCCCGTCTCTCCGGCTATGGCCCCTAGCACGTCCTTTACGTCTATTTTTTGATTACGTCCGATGCTTACAAAGAGCCGCGCCATCTCCTCTTTGACGTGACCGTCAAAATCCTCCGCCTGGGCGCCGCTATCCTCGCCCATGCTTAGTTTGAGCAGGGCCGCGGCGATATCCACAGAAGCATAGTCCTGGTCGATCAAACGCTCTATCAGGTTCGTGTAATGTTCAAGTCCTCCAGTTTCGACCTGTTCCTTTACCTTATCAAGAAACGAGTTGAGTCTGATCTCTTCCACGTCATTTACGGAGGGCACTTTTTGGCGCTCAATCTTCACGTTTGCGTAAGCCTGTATCTCCCGCAACTTGTAAATTTCCTTACCCACAGCGAAAGTAAAGGCGCGCCCTGCCTTTCCCATCCGGGCCGTTCGTCCGATTCTGTGAACATAATACTCTTCATTTTGCGGAAGGTCGTAGTTGAAGACCGCCTCAATGCCATCAACGTCGATACCGCGTGCCGCAACATCGGTAGCAACCAAGATTTCGAACGCATTGCTCCTGAATTTACCCATTACCCGGTCTCTTTGCGCCTGAGTCATATCTCCGTGGAGTCCGTCGGCGAGGTAGCCCCTTACCTGCAGGTTTGCCACCACCTCATCAACTCTTCTTTTGGTATTGCAGAAAACAAGGGAGAGCTTCAGGTCGTGTATATCAATGAGGCGGGAAAGAGCTTCGAGTTTCATGCTTTCCTTAACTTCAAAATATACCTGCTCCACGTTAGGTACGGTCAACTGCTTGTGGACCACCTTCGCCAACTGTGGATCTTTTTGATATCTCTTCGTAAGGTCGAGAATCGGCTTGGGCATTGTGGCGGAAAAGAGAAGGGTCTGCCTGCCTTGTGGGGTCTCGCTGAGGATTGTCTCAATGTCGTCGATGAACCCCATGTCGAGCATCTCGTCCGCTTCGTCAAGGACAACCACCTTGATGTGGTCAAGCTTTAAATTGCCGCGCCGGATATGATCAATGGTGCGTCCCGGTGTCCCGATGATTATCTGCACACCTTTCTTGAGCCCATAAACCTGTCGGTCTATGGGCTGTCCGCCGTATATGGGCAGCACCGATACGTCCTTCTTGTATTTCGACAGTTTCTTGAATTCATCGGCCACCTGTATGGCCAACTCGCGAGTGGGACACAGTATGATCGCCTGCGGCCGTCTCACCTTCGGCTGGATGACTTCAAGGATGGGGATGCCAAAGGCTACGGTCTTACCGGTGCCCGTCTGCGCTTGGCCTATGATGTCCTTTCCCTCAAGAATAATAGGTATAGCCGCTGACTGAATGGGCGTTGCCTCTTCAAAACCCATGTTTTCAACTGCTTTTCTAAGTTCCTTCGACAGATTTAAATCTTCAAATCTCAATTGCTCCATGTTCTTATAATTATTCTCCTTTTTTCCATATACCGGCTTGCCCTTGCCAATTCTCTCAGCATTCGGTGTCGGCTCTGCGTTTCACTCCGTCGCCTTGTACTGTTTATTGAAAGCGCTTGCTGTTATATTTGTATTGTAACCAAGTATCAACGGCCTGCTTCTTGTTTTCGGCTGGCAAAACAATTGAAAACACAAAATATTATGGTATCATTTCTCGGATAAAAAAGCAAAGAAAATGAAAAACATGGAAAGCATAGGGCAAAACACAGAAAAGGACCAAAAAAATAAAAGGCATGAAGCAGGGATGCTCTCTGTACAAGAAAGGATACCAAGATGGAAAGCCAGAAGAGAGGAGCGATAGGGAAATTATTGGTAGATTGGAGAATAAATATGGTTGAAATTTATGCCTTATCATGGCATGCTAATATAAATTAATCCAAGCATTATATGACATTCCCCGATACGTACAATTATGATTAAAGGAGGAATGAATAAATGACCACGTGGGAAAAGTGATCAAGACCAAAGTAGTATCTTTGCGATTGAGCCAGGAAATTGGAGAATGCCTCGCGAGTGGTTTCTATCGTATTAATGGCCCCCACGACCAAGGTGGCTGGTTGGCTCTTGAGGGGGCTTACACAACGATAGTCCCGCCTCAGGAACAAGGCGCCATGGAAAAGCCCGTCTGGGATCAATTCCGTAAGAGTCTCTGGCGTGTTTATCCCCCCCGTGCAATAACCAAAGGACGGTTTATCGCAAAGAAAACCTGCAGAGAGATCGAAACTGAACATTCTGGCTGCCTAAAACCCAAGGACACGTTCTATGCCGGCAATTGCATGGCCAACGTGCTGACAGAAACTGATCTCTCACTCTTTCTTTCAAGAATCAGCGCTGACAGAAGTTCGGAATACCGTGGAGAATATTACAAGATAAATCCGTCTCAAGACCACAGAATCCGTGAGCGATTCCAAAAAACCTTGGTAAGTTCTGTCAGACCGGCATATACCTCAAGAATGACTGGCTTAAAGGAACAGACGCATTCTGGGAAAGTACTGCCTACGGACCCCTCTGGGCGTCCTTCCCCTGATATAAATAAAAGATGATTGGACACAAAAAACGACACAACTAAAGAGGAGGGATGTCAGATTAGGTCGGAATAAAAAAGAGAGGTAGAGAAGGCACCGGGAGACTTTTTCATACATTAAAGAGGGGTTTGTGTTTTTCATTAACGATTTATGATAACCCGCAGTCAAGACTGCAGGCAGCTTATTGCAATTAGGGGGGTTTTATGGAAGGAATATTTAGTATCGTTGAAAGATTTAGCAAATGGATGCAGGTTATTGCCTGCATCGCCCTGACTTTTATTATGCTTCTCACTGTGACGGATGTCGTTTTGAGACTTTTCGGACATCCGATAGTAGGTACCTTTGAGATGGTGGGTCTTGGCGGAGCAGTAGCAATAGGATTTGCAATTCCCATCACTTCGTGGACCAGAGGCCATATATTTGTCGATTTCTTTTATCAGAAATGTCCCAAAGGAATCCAGAATATCTTGAATAGTCTCACTAGGCTTATGGGTATAATACTTTTTTTTCTGATCGGGTGGAACCTCTTCAAAGTGGCCTTTGAGCTCTATAAATCAGGAGAAGTTACTCTTACCCGCCAACTTCCATTCTATCCCATCGCGTATGGGCTTGGAATCTGCTGTTTATTCCAGTGTCTGGTATTAATTTGTGACATCTTCAAGATAATTGGAGGCAAATATGAATGAGGTAATTGTCGGCATAATCGGTTTGGCAGTTGTATTGATTCTATTCCTCACCGGAATCGAACTGGCATTCGCCATGATCGCCATAGGTTTTCTTGGCTTCGGGTACCTAATTTCCTGGGATGCCGCGTTGAATCTTCTCGCGAAAGATTTTTTCGATGTTCTCAACAGTTATGGTTTTACCGTTATTCCGCTCTTCATATTGATGGGGCAGGTTGCGTTCAACTCAGGTATCGCCAAGAGACTGTTTGATGCAGCCTATAAATATATCGGTCACATCCCAGGAGGATTGGCCATGGCAACGGTCGCCGGGGCTACGGCTTTCAAGTCCATATGCGGTTCCTCTCCGGCCACTGCGGCTACTTTCGCAAGTGTTGCAGTCCCTGAAATGGAACGTTACGGGTACGACAAAAGGCTATCCACTGGTATTGTGTCCAGCGTCGGCACCCTTGGGGTCCTCCTGCCACCCAGTGTTACACTGATCATTTTCGGAATTATCACCGACCAGTCCATAGGGAGACTCTTTCTTGCCGGGATTCTTCCAGGTCTCATGATCGCTGCCTTCTTTGTTGCCATCGTCTATGGGTGGTGCAAAATAAATCCCAAAATAGGCCCCAAGGGTCCGAAATCATCGTGGAGTGAAAGAATAAAAGCGGTGCCGGAAATAGGATGGGTTGTCCTGGTCTTCGTTCTCGTCATCGGCGGTATCCTGAAAGGCTTCTTCACGCCGACAGAAGCAGGGAGCGTGGGTACGTTCCTCGTTCTTCTACTCACATTCGGTAAGAGGGACCTCAATTTCAAAGGTTACCTGAAGTCCGTCATGGAATCGGTTTGCACTGCATGTATGGTACTTATGCTGATTGCGGGCTCGACAGTGCTCGGTCACTTCATAGCCGTGACGAAAATACCGATGATCGCCGCCGATTGGATCGTCTCGCTTCCACTGCACCCGGCAATAATTATGATCTTCATCTCGCTCATCTACTTGGTCGGCGGATCTTTTATTGATGACCTTGCGTTCATGATCCTTGCCACCCCCATATTCTTCCCGGCCATTCAGCAACTGGGTTATAACCCGCTCTGGTTCGGAATGATGATCGGCATTACCGTTATGATCGGCGTGGTGGTACCTCCGGTGGCGATCAACGTCTTCGTGGTAAAACAGATCACGAAAATTCCGTTCGGCGTCATCTATAGCGGGGTATACCCGTTCCTCATCAGTCTCGTTGTGGGCGGCATCGTACTCTTTGTTTTTCCTCAGCTTGCCACCTGGCTTCCAAACATGCTTATGCCAGGGTAAATAATGGTTCCTTATTAAATTGATGCTATGGCAATCAAAGGGCTTCTCGCGAGAAGCCCTTTGATTTTAACACGAGAATATCTTTTGCGGTTCATACGTATGCCAAAAGAGCTTTTGCTCAAGGATGGCAATTTCTTTCAGGATGCATTAAAGGTTTGACATGGTACTCTGTTATGTATTATATAAAAACACAATGCGGGAATAACTCAGTGGTAGAGTGCAACCTTGCCAAGGTTGAAGTCGCGGGTTCAAATCCCGTTTCCCGCTCCATACATACGTTTGTTGGTAAATCGCAGCCGGTGGATAGGATAAGACCCTGAAGGGTCTGACTGTTTGTTTTTATTCACTCAAGGTCAGGGCGGCATAGCCAAGTGGTAAGGCAGCGGTCTGCAAAACCGTTATTCTCCGGTTCAAATCCGGATGCCGCCTCCATTTATTTATTCGATTACAAAATCCCACGCAGCATCTTCGATCCACAGGCAGAAATAGCCTCTGCCCATAAGCCCTTTTGGTTTGACGGTATAAAGATTGTTCCCCTTTTTCTGCGTTGTAAATTCAATATTCTTCCCGAACATGTATTGAGGCTTTCCAAGAGGCGAGGCCTGGAGGAAAAGAAGAGGGTTCAAGGTGAGGACTTCCATATTCTGGGGACCGTATAGGACAAAATACTCGAAGTCTTTGAGGGCATAGACCGCCGGCTTATTGCTTTCCACGAACAGCATGCCGTTCTGGTCCTGAACGATATTGGGAACAATCCTTTTGAGTCCTCCGGTTGTCTGTATATACGTGCCAAACTCCTTGGGGGTTACTATTTTGTCATCTTTCCCATAAAGCGGAACAGTTGAAAATACCATAATGAGAAGAGCTGTTATGACTGTGTGGAGCACAGTGGGTCTGTACATGTAATTCCCTCCAAATTAAAATTGTGTGCCCTTATTAGGGCACGTAATGATAGTTTTCCGTTCTTTCGTGCCCTATGAAAACCCATTGCCACGCGCTTTAAGCATCATCCGGGGCAGCATAAGAGAATGGTAACTTAAGCGCTCCATGATAGTCCCTCTGATGGGCGAGAATTGCTTTTTCTATGCCGATAAGGAAAATTCTTGGACAATATCCGCTCAAACCCATCAAGAACACCTTTTATGACATCCGGTTCGCATGCTCATTGAACATGAGGCCATCATTAGTCCGTCGTGCAAAGTCAATCTCAAATCTCAAACTCCTGAGAAAATCCACTTGGTTGACTATTAGGATAGCATTCAATGGCAGAAAAAAGGATCTTGCTCTCGTTGTGGTTGTGCGTGATGGCCAACTCGCCAGCTCTTTGACCGCTTGCGTTGTTTGACTCCATGGCCGGCGCGGTAAAAATAATTTCATCCTTTTCGACGCCCACAAGGACGACGACCTTTTTCGCGTCCATTCCATCGCCTCATGGGGCAGCGTACCCTCCTCTGTCAGAGCTGACGAGATGTTTCCGAATTGCCGTGTTGGGTGCGGCATCATGACATAAAGAAGTCTTGGGTCAAGGGCAGTGGCAGACCCATGGTCGAAGCAGATTCATCTCATCTAAAAATATATCACAATATTTCCGGGCTTGTATACCCATTTATCCTGCAAGGCAGGGGGTTGTTTTTCCTGTTTCGTTCCCATTGCGCCAGCTGGGGTAGGACTTCGGGGCGGGCGGGCGGCGGCCTTCCCGCCAGAATGAAGAAAAATACTCTAAGTCGTTGTTATCCCTTTTTTATTGACCTGTTTACCGGGTATCTGTTACATACTTACAGTTTTGATTCAAGGAGGAAGGTATGCAAAAACGATACTTGCTGGCTCCAGGTCCGACGGCGATACCACCCGAGGTCCTGCTGAAGATGGCTGAACCGATCATACATCATAGAAACCCTCTTTTTGAGGCCATAGTAGAAGAAGTAAGGGAGAATCTGAAGTATCTCTTCGGAACGAAGAATGAGGTGTTAATTTTCACTTCTTCAGGTACAGGGGCAATGGAAGGTGCGGTAACCAACATGCTTTCCCCGGGAGACAAAACGGCGGTCGTGAGAAGCGGGAAATTTGGGGAGCGGTGGTCCAAGATCTGCAGCGCCTACGGTGTGGAGACAATAGACATAGACGTGCCGTGGGGAGATCTTCTCGACCCAAGGGCCATTGATGATGTCCTCAAGGTTCATCCGGAAGTGAAGGCAGTCTATACTCAGGCTACGGACACCTCGACAGGGGCGAAATTTCCGGTCAGAGAGATCGCGGCCATAGTAAAAAGATACCCCGGCACCCTTATGGTGGTCGACGGCATCACAGGGGTAGGTGTCTTTGAACTACCCCAAGATGAGTGGAACATAGATATCCTGATAAGCGGCGCCCAAAAAGCCCTTATGCTGCCCCCTGGCTTGGCCTTTGCCGGTGTGAGCGACAAGGCGTGGGAGTTCAGTAAAACCTCAAAGATACCAAAATTCTATTTCAATTGGGCCAGAGAGCTCACAAATATGAAAAAAAATCAGACCAACTTTACACCCGCAATCTCCCTTATTATCGGTCTCAGGGAGTCCCTTAGGATTATCCGGGAGGAGGGGTTAGCGAATGTTTACAGACGGATTGATCTCCTTGCCAACGCTACCCGTGAGGCGGCGTGCGCCCTCGGTCTCAAGGTATTCGCCAAGTCCCCCAGTCCGGCGGTCACCGCGATCGTCGCCCCAGACGGAATTGACGGACAGGCGATATATAAGACCCTTTGGAAGAAGTACGGGGTCACGGGGGCTGGAGGCCAGGATCAGTTGAAGGGCAAGGTATTCAGGATCGCCACCTTGGGGTACGCAGACAAATATGACGTTATAACGGCAATTTCTGCCCTTGAATTTACTTTAAGAGATCTGGGCTATAAATTCGAAATGGGGGCAGGGGTAGCAAAGGCCGTTGATTGCCTCAAGGACCTCTAACATAACAAAGATAAAGACGGGGCCTTGTCGGAGGAAACAGGGACGGAAACTATACCCGTAATAAAAGGCGTTATTTTTGACTTTGACGGTACCCTGACGGAACTGACGCTTGATTTCCGGTTCATGAAGGCAGAGATTGTCAAGATCGTTCGGCGGTATGTGCAGGAGGAGACAGTAACGGCATTAAAAGATCACCCTATCTTGGAGATGATTTATGAGGCGGAAGACCGACTCGGGAAGACAGGCGCGAAGTTGAGACAGGAGGCCTTTGAACGCTTAAGAATCCTTGAGCTTGAAGCGTCCATGGGCAAAGAGGTCTATCCGTATACCAGGGAAGTGTTGGCGCTGATAAAAAAGAAAAGCGTCAAGGTTGGCGTCATCACGCGAAGCTGCATTGATGTGTTGAGAGGTGTCTTCCCTGATATTGATGAATACGTCATGGGTATCGTAACCCGTGAGCATTTAAGGGAGGTTAAGCCTCATCCGGGACAGGCATATGCCATCTCTTCGCTTCTTTCCATTTATCCGGAAGAGAGTATGCTTGCCGGCGATCATCCCACAGATATCGCAGCCGGGAAAGCGGCAGGAATGAAAACCGTCGGTCTTCTTACCGGACGAACTACGAAACATGAGTTTGAAAAGGCCGGAGCCACATATATTCTGGAAGATATACGCGGAATACCCGATCTAATCCATTGATCCTCACCTCTTACTTAAGTGACAGCGTTTCCCCCGTCCCGTCTCAGGGAAAGAGTCACGGTGATGGGGAATAAAGCCTTACCCGCTGAACCGGTATTTCCGGGAAAATGGGACTGCATAATGGGGTCTTTGTGCAGCAACTCTGCTGTGACCGGTTATACTGTTGCCGTTCATTGATATAACCAGATCGGTATTCCTCGTCGGGTCTTGAGAAATAAGAACAACAAAACCTGTAAAAAGCTGTATAGACAGAGACAAGCTAAACATGCCCTTGGCAATTGTGAAACAAACTCATCGTAATTTTCGTATGTTATAGCTAACGCACTTGTACAGACGTCCAATCATCCTTAGTCTCCGGAACTAAACGTGAGTGACTGTTTCCGGAGCCGGCTCAAATCTCGGATACGCAGTATCTTGCATCTATTCGATTCATTTTATGTGCTCTTGCAGACTGTTTTCGATTGTGGCGACTATGGAAGTCATTTCGGAAAATAAATTGCAATTCCGGCGTCAGATACAAATAAGGACGCTGTTGTGAATGGACTGGCAACGGGAAGGAAATTCAAGAATCAAGGCAGGCTCACGGAATACGAGCTTCCATGGGCCTGCCTTGATATATTTGATTATGCGCCATATGCCGGCGGCAACCCGTCGGATTTGGTCATCTCTATTTTTTTGGAGCAGGAGTCGCAGATTTGGCCGGGACTGCAGGTTGCGCCGGAGTCGCAGCAGCATTGCCGCTTAAGGCAGCGGCCGCCTCTTCCTTCTTCGCCGTCGTCTGGTCCTGCAATGCCTTCAGATCATCGGCTGCTTCCTTGATGTTAGGACCTTGAAATTTTTCTTTGACGGATGTCAGGTCAGTTTCCCATTTAGTTATCAGCGCCTGATATTCTTCGCACTGCGCAGCAAGAGCTTTTTTCTTCTGGGCGCCTTCCACCAAAGCCTTCACTTCATCAATTGTCTTTTGGACTTCCTGAATGGATTGCTCCGCGTCGGTTTTCATTTTTGCCTTTGCGGGTTCAACGCCTGAAATTGCCTGCTGGGCAAGTCCCTCGCTCTCGATAAAAGCTTCTTTAGCTTCTTTGTATTTCTTTCCGGCTACCAAGTCTTTGCCCGTTTGCAATGATTCGTCCGCCTTGGCAAAGAGATCGGGCACATATGCGGGAGCCTCTTTTTGTTTCGCATCTTCCATCGCCATTTCCGCCTTTGCCATTTCTTCCGTGGGAGGCTTGGCGCATCCGGTAAAGACTGCAAAGGACAGCACAAGTGTTGCAGTAAGAAATGTGCAAAAAAGGTTTCTGCTAAGCATCATATCTGCCTCCTGACGCAATTTTTCCTTATTGTATCATAAGGATTTTCAAAAAACAAAACGCAAAGCAAGCTGCAGTCAGTGTTTACCTGAGCCTGCCCGCCTAAAAAACCTTTTCCTGCAAGGAATTGCCCATTCCAGCCGCGAAGGAGAGGACCTAAGGGGAAACGTATTTCATGGGCAAACGGACTTCCGTTTTGTGGTATGATAGGATGTTTGAAGACAGCCTGACAGGAGATGAACAGAATGAATGCCGACAATGCCGACAATTATGAAGTCATGATAGGAAATCATGCCATCGCACGGGGTCTCGTCGAGGCGGGCCTTGATCTTGCTGCAGCCTATCCTGGGACGCCAAGTTCTGAAATCCTGCCAGGCATAATTAAGTTCAACGAAAGAGAGAATGGGGCGACCTACGCCGAATGGTCCGCCAACGAGCGATGTGCTTTCGAGGTGGCTTTCGGGGCCGCCGCCGCTGGAAAGCAGGCCGCATGCATGATGAAACAGGTGGGCCTGAATGTCGCTTTCCCCTCCCTTCTTAGAGGGAAAAATAAATCAATAAAAGGAGCCCTTGTCGTTGTCTCCTGTGACGACCCCGGTCCGCAGTCGTCACAGACGGAACAAGATACAAGACTGCTCGCCTCCATATTCGGGATACCGCTTCTCGAT
Organism: Syntrophobacterales bacterium; assembly: GCA_031274925.1. NCBI lineage: Bacteria > Pseudomonadati > Thermodesulfobacteriota > Syntrophobacteria > Syntrophobacterales > Syntrophobacterales bacterium. The sequence goes on from JAISPL010000006.1 coordinate 102,413, forward strand.
CCGGCGTCGCCTAAAGAAGCGGGGGATGCCGCATACTATGCTCTGAAATATTCATTCGAACACAAAACGCCCGTTATATTGCGATCCACTCACAGAGTGAGTCATTCAAGGGAGGCGGTCCCTCTTTATTCGCCCGGACAAAGAGATGTTGTTCTCCGGGAAGGCGTGCAGGCAGGCACGGGCAGGAAATTGGGAATTGTAGCCTCCGGCATGAGCAGTTCCCTGGCCTTTGACGTCCTCACCCGGCTTGACGTCTGGGAAGACGTCTCACTCTACAAGGTGATGAAGATCGTTCCGACAGATAAGGGAATGATTGATTTTGTGAAAATGAACGAGAGAATTCTGGTCATTGAGGAGACAGACGCCGTCCTGGAGGCGATAATCGGAGAGGGCGGCAAGGTGATGGGAAGAAGGAACGGTTACATTCCATGCCAGGGAGAGCTGACCTATGACACAGTCAGGGATGTCATAGGGCGTACGTTAGGCGAAATGGGTATTTTGGGCAAAGCAAGAGAAGCATTTGTCCCGGACAGATCTGTCGCGGAAGCCTTGAAAGATGTCCCGTTTTCCCCGAGACCACCGAAGCTTTGCGCCGGATGCCCTCACCGGGCCTCTTTTTATGCCATGAAACAGGCTTTCCCCGATGCGGTCTTTCCAGGCGACATAGGCTGCTACACCCTGGGCATATCACTGGGAGCTGTGGATACATGTCTTGACATGGGTTCCGGTGTGACTTTCGCCTCCGGTTTCTACGATACATTCATCCAAGATGGGAAGCTGGTTCCCATTATAGCCTCCATCGGCGACTCAACTTTCTTTCATGCATGCCTCACTCCGCTCTATGACGCAGTATTGAAGCAGAAGCGGTTCATCCTTGTACTTATGGATAACTCCACCACCGCCATGACCGGGATGCAGCCTACACCTCAAACGGGGATAGCGGCTGATGGCACTGCAGGACACTCCATCAGGATAGAGGATATCCTGACCGGCTTCGGTATCGGATTCCTGAGAGTTGTCGATCCATACGACGTACCTCTCTTAATAGACACAGTCAGGGAAGCTTACGCCTATCTGGAGAAAGACGGGCAGACTCCGGCTGTAATCGTTGCCAGAAGAGAGTGCGTCCTTCTCTCTAAAGGAGAACAGGAGAAGATATTCGACCCGGCTGCGTTTATCGACGCTTGCGTGGGTTGCAGGAGTTGTGTCGATCTTTTCGATTGCCCCGGACTCGCCTTTGACGAGGAACAACGTAAAATAAGGATTGACGACGGGCTCTGCCTTCGGTGCGGCACGTGCCTTTACGTCTGCCCCGTGCAGGGTAAAATATAACAGCCAAAGGATATTCTGCATCTGGCTTGAACGGCGCCGGGATGTATTTCATGAACAGGACAGGAAGTGTGGACAGCGGGAAGATCCTCTCAATTGTAATTATTACAAAAGACACGAAAGACCTCCTTAAGGACCTGCTCACGTCCATCGGACAGGACGCCTCAACCCAATTTTCCCTCCTCGAAATCATTGTGGTCGACAACGGGTCAACCGACGGGACAGATGTAATGGTCCGCGAGGAATTCTCCGGGATATTACTGGTGAAAAATGGGGCGAACCTCGGGTTTGCCGCGTCGGCCAATGCGGGGTTTAGGCAGTCCTCCGGAGAATTCGTGCTTTTCCTCAATTCCGACACTATCCTTATAGAAGGGGAGTTGTCGAAAATGTTGCGGTATATGGTTCACAACCGCGATGTGGGTATATGCGGTCCGCAGCTTGTCTATGAAGATATGCGCCTTCAGCGTTCGTCAGCGCCGATCCCGTCCCTCATGCCCGAGATCGTTCCGCGGGCCTTGCTTGAGCGAGTCTTTCCCCGCAAATATTCCGGTAAGGCCGTTTATCCAAGACAAAACTCTCTTTCGCCGGTCGACGAAAACAGGGCCAAATACGAGGGTTATGACGTCGAATCCCTCATAGGGGCCGCAGTAATGGCGCGAAGGGAGGCAGTGGAACGGGTGAAAGGATTTGACGAGAGATTCTTCTTCTTTCTTGAAGAGTCGGACCTTTGTGCAAGGATACGGACCGAAGGATTGCGGGTTGTTCTCTTTCCTGGGGCAAAGGTAATACATTTGCAGGGAAAGACTGTAAGGAAAAGCTGGGTCAACGGAAGAATAGAGTACAATATCTCTATGTACAAGTTCATAAGAAAACATTACTCGTCCATATATTACCGATGTTTTCAGCTTGTGAGGTTTGTAAAAGCCACTGTATTTCTTGCTGTTCTGACATGTCTGCCAATCCTCCTTATCGGGAAGAGAACAAGACGGACTTATACATACTATGCCCGCCTTGTAATGTGGCATTTTTCCGGGTGTCCCGACGACGCCGGACTGCACCCGACTGTTAAGGTCCAATCCAGGGCTCACTAAATTCTTTTTCTTGAGCCTCACAACCAGATTTTCAATTCTAATAACCATGCGCCCTGACAGTTCAATACATGGAACAAAGTCAAACTGACCATTAAACGCATAAAACCATACCAAAACATCGCAACTAACTCTTGACTATATGGGATCTTTAATATAGAACGGGTATACAAACAAGAGATTAACTTCCTCAAAAAAGGAGCGTTTAGAATGACGAATATACAACACAGACCTTTCGCAATACTTTTATCGGCAACGTGTATACTAACCCTGATGCTTTTATGTGAGGCTCCCGCATGTGCGGAGGATTTCACGCTGGCCGCGGGAGACTATCATTCCCTTACACTTAAAGAAGACGGTACGGTATGGACATGGGGAAGGAATAATTACGGACAACTCGGTGATGGGACCACTACTCAACGCTCTGTCCCAGTGCAGGTGAAGGGCAAAGATGGCGTTGGTTGTTTGACCGGTGTTACGGCCATTACTGGGGGAATCAATCATTCTCTCGCACTCAAAAGCGACGGCACGGTGTGAGTGTGGGGATATAATAAGTACGGTCAATTGGGTGATGGGACCACTACTCAACGCCTCACCCCGGTAAAGGGGCAGGGGTTATCTGACAGATAACAAGAATAGGTATATTTAACTAAAAAGGTATACCATACGCTTGAGGCAGGGGATAAATAAACCGCCTCCTGTCAGGCAAACAAATGAACTAAAAAACCGCTGATTGCAAGTACGACATGCAGCCGGCGGTTTTTTATCCGTTAACATCTCTATTTGACGTGACCATTTGACGTGATTTCAAGTAGACGCCTCCATAGATATTAATCATTAGAACTGAAGAACATTAAGGGCAATTGATCGGAAAATTACGCAAAGACAGAGAGTACTTATTGGCTGCCACATCCGCCCAGGGGCGGCAGCGTGCCGAACGGATCCTTATAAGGCATGACCGCCAGTCTGTGCTTTAGGGCGCTCGGTCTGGAATAATTTTTCGTTTACATTTAACATTCGCCTATCCATACCTCCTGTGTTATTATATTGACAAAAAAGAGCCGAAAAGTTTGGTCCCATGACCAACCTGGGGCCGGCTCTAATATGGCCGGAGGGCATAGGAGGCCCGCAGAGCGAGATGAAGTCTCCTGCCGGTCGTGACCGGCGGAATGAATCGCGCCCCTCATAACGTCCCGGAATAAAGGAGTTTTTTCGATGACACGAGCGTTAATTACGGGAATAACAGGCCAGGATGGCAGCTACCTGGCGGAATTTTTGTTGAGCAAGGGGTACGAAGTCCACGGATTGATACGTCGCGCGAGTACGTTCAATACGGGCAGAATTGATCACATTTACTCAGACCCTCATACCCCAGGCATGAGATTATTCCTGCACTACGGCGACCTTTCGGATTCGGGTCAGCTTATTAATCTTGTATATAATATACAGCCGGACGAAATATATCATGTGGGGGCCCAGAGCCATGTGAAGGTCAGTTTCGATATGCCCGAGTACACAGGGGACATAACGGGCCTTGGGACCACAAGGATAATTGATGCGGTCCGTGGAAGCGGAATAAGTGCGAAATTTTACCAGGCTTCTTCGTCTGAGCTGTTTGGTGCCTCCCTTCCACCGCAAAACGAAAATACGCCGTTCTACCCCAGGAGTCCTTACGGGGCTGCAAAACTCTACGCCTACTGGATGACAGTGAACTACAGGCAGGGATACGGCATGTTTGCATGCAACGGCATTCTCTTCAACCACGAATCCCCCCGAAGGGGTGAGACTTTTGTCACCAGGAAGATAACGAGGGCTGTGGCGAATATCCTGACGGGCAATCAGAGGCGGCTCTATCTCGGCAACCTGAACGCCAAAAGAGACTGGGGTTTCGCACCGGAATATATCGAAATGATGTGGCTCATGCTTCAGCAAGACAGGCCCGACGATTACGTAGTGGGGACAGGCGACAGCCACTCAATCAAAGAATTCCTCAATCTTGCCTTCCGTTACATCGGTATTGAACTGGGTTGGGAGGGAAATGGTCCCGATGAAAAAGGAGTGATCCGTTCCATGGCGCCACGGGTCTCCCTTGCCGCATCGCAGCTTAGCGTCGGAGACATTCTTGTTGAAGTCGATCCCCGTTATTTCAGGCCGACAGAGGTCGATTTCCTGCAGGCCGACATTTCAAAGGCAAAGGAGAAGTTGGACTGGCAGCCGAGGACAACATTTGACGAACTGGTCAAAATCATGATTGATTACGATCTCAAGATGGTGGGTATCGAGCCTCCCGGAGACGGCATCACATCTTCCATATGTAAAGGATTCACCTATACGAACCACGATTTTGCCTTTTACGAAAAAATTCGGGAAGGGTGCTGAAGGATGGATTTAGGCGCAACAGCGGCCTTGGGCGGGCTTAGAGACAAGCGGATTACGATTACAGGCGGCAAAGGCTTCCTCGGGGCCCATCTGGTCGGCAAACTTCAAGCACAGGGATACGAGCATTTATCCATTGCCGATATTCCAGAATACGACCTCAGATTCGCCGAGAGTGTAAGCAGGATGTACGATGACCTGAGACCCGACGTTGTCGTTCATCTGGCGGCTAATGTGGGTGGAATAGGATATAACCAGGCCAATCCAGGCGTCCTGTTTTATGATAACGCGATAATGGGCGTCCAGTTGATGCACGAGGGATATCTCAGGCATATCGAAAAATTTGTGGCCTTGGGAACAATATGCTCCTATCCGAAATTTACCCCTGTGCCGTTTAAGGAAGATGATCTCTGGAGCGGATATCCCGAAGAGACAAACGCGCCCTACGGTCTGGCAAAAAAGATGATGCTGGTGCAGTCGCAGGCGTACAGACAGCAATACGGCTTCAATTCCATATTCATCCTGCCGGTCAATCTTTACGGCCCGGGCGATAATTTCAGCTTTAGATCTTCCCATGTGGTTCCCGCCCTCATCAGAAAATTCCACCTGGCCAATCTTCTCGCTAACGGTAATTTTGACTCCATCAAGAGAGATTTCATGAGAAACGGAGATAATGTATTAGAGCTTCCGTCCGGCGTCATTGAGCTTGGCATGGATTCTCCCCTGGAAGATGTGCTGACAGTTGTGAACTTCTATGGTATTTCTCTCTCCGCGGGGTCCTCCGGCCGTCAGGCCGTCGTTGAGGTCTGGGGTACCGGCAGTGCCACCCGCGAGTTTTTTTACGTGGAAGATGCTGCGGAGGCAATCCTTCTAGCCATGGAGCGATACAACCTAAGTGATCCCGTAAATATAGGCGCCGGCTTCGAAATATCCATAAGGGACTTGGCCGGCATGTTAACCGTGTTGACCGGTTTCAAAGGACGGATAGTATGGAACTCCTCCAAACCGGACGGGCAGCCAAGGCGGATGCTTAACGTCACAAGGGCAAGAGAAAGTTTCGGTTTCCAGGCGCAAACGCCCTTCAGCGAGGGATTGAAACGTACGATGGAATGGTACACGCGTCCTGAAGTCGGTTGAATTAGAGTCTTATATGTCTGCAAGCCCGACATAATTCGGCAATTTCATGGTTCTGATCAATATTTTTCTTTTCATTTCTTCACGATTCTGCGCGGATATTTAAATCTCAAAAGAATGTGATTTATTTAGAGCGGGACATAAGGCGTTGCGGTTTTTCACGACTTTTTCTTGAACACCAGCCTGATCGGGGCTCCTGCGAAACCGAAAGCGCTCCTCAGGGAATTTTCCAAGTACCTCTTGTAGTGTTTCTGTATAAGCTCCGGATGGTTTGAGAAAAGGATAAACGTGGGCGGCAAGGTCTTCGCCTGATTTACATAATTGATCTTTACCTCCGCGTTCCTCTGCCGTGATGGGTTAAGCTTCCTGTAGAAAAGCTGAAACGCCCTATTCAACTTCGCGGTATCTATCCTTTTCGTCAACTGACTGTATATCCTGAGGTCGGTCTGCAGTATCTGCCCCATGTGGACTCCGGTCTTCGCGGACGTAAAAATGATTGGAGAAAATGCAGCATGAGGAATCCTCTCCAGGGTCATCCGCCTGTATTCTTCCTCGCTCACCGTACCTTTCACAAGGTCCCACTTATTGATCACCACGCATATCCCTTTACCCTGGGCCACAACGAGGTGGGCGATGGACGCGTCCTGATGGCTAAGCCCTTCCTCCGCATCGACGATAAGGTTTACCACAGTCGCTTTTTCGATAGTCTTGAGCGCACTTGACACAGAATATTCTTCTATTTTGCCCGATACCCTGCTTTTCCTCCTCAGGCCTGCCGTATCAATAAGGGTGATCTCATTGTCTTTGAAGAGTATCGTAGTGTCGATAGCGTCCCTCGTGGTTCCTGCAACATCGCTTACGATCATACGTTCCGAGCCTAACAACCGGTTTATTATTGAGGACTTCCCTGTGTTGGGCCTTCCCATCACGGCGATCCTGATCCCCTCTTCAGCCTCACTCTCGCCTTTCAGGGCGCCGCCGGTCGTCTCGCTCACCATTTTCCCGACGGATGCGATGTCATCAAGAAATTCCCCAAGTCCCCTCCCATGGAGGGCGCTCATGGTGTAAAGCTTCTCCGCTCCCAATCCGTAGAACTCCGCGGCATCGGCCTCTCTTTTTTCTGAATCCACCTTGTTGATCACATAAAAGACAGGTTTTTCGTATTTTCTAATTATCCGGGCAATCTCCACATCCTGTGGCAACATACCGTCTTTTCCGTCCAGTACGAAGATTATAATCGCCGACTCTTCCATGGATATTTCTATCTGCTTCTTCACGAGAGGGAAAAATCCCTCGTCACTCGACGGTTCAAACCCCCCCGTATCGACTAGGACAAATTCCTGACCCGAGTACTCGAATACCCCGTAATTACGATCCCTCGTCACACCCGGAATGTCTTCCGTTATTGCTTTCCTGTGACCTATTAACCTGTTAAACAGTGTCGATTTCCCCACATTGGGACGACCCACGATACTTATAATCGGTTTCAATACACCGCACCTATCCTTTAAATCGCAAAATGAGGCTTAAAATGAAGCCTATGAGCGGCAGCAACATGATAGCTTCCAAGGCAAGCGGCACACCCATGGTATCCGCGATGACCCCAAGGAGTGTCACTCCAACACCTCCGGCGCCGATGGCGAAACCAACCAGGAGGCCGGATGCGACCCCGAGCCTGTGGGGGAGCAGTTTTTGGCCTATTACCACGGTAACGGAGAAGGTAGAGACAATAAGCGCCCCTTCTACTCCAAGAACCACGAAAAGAAGCCAGCTTTGGTTAATGAATGGGACGAACATCAGGGGCAGCACAATGGTACCAAGGAACATGGTAAGTCTCAAAAAAGTCCTGAGGCCGATCCTGTCGGCTATGGGAGACCCTATGAGCGTCCCAAGGGCGCCGCACACGAGGAATGTGAAAACGAGTTTCCCGGCAAAGACGGGCTCCCCTTTCAGATAGTTTATGTAATAAAAGGGTATGTAACTGACCAAACCCATCTGGGTCCATGTCCGTGCCACCACTATCCCGATAACCGTGATAAGGGAGAGCATCGCCCCTTTGGGCGCTGCGGCAGCCGCTGTCTGCCTGTCGGCATGCTCCATTGCGGGGATCGCCACGGTCTTCCTTGCAATGAGAATTACAAGCGTCATAAGGAGTGCCGGAAGGACTATAACCGGCAGGTATGGGAGGCCCAAATACTGGATGATGTAAACCACGCAGACGGGTCCCAGGGACAGGCCGAGATTGCCTCCCACCGAAAAAATGGACATACCCGTGGCGCTTCTTTCGCCGGTAAAGAAATGGGCAGTCTTGTATCCTTCCGGATGATACGCCGCGATCCCGAGACCGCTCAAAGCCGTGAGAACCAACACCAGAACATAAATATCGGCCAGCGAAAGAAGGGCAAAGCTCATTCCCGCGAAGAGAAGGCCAACGGGAAGAAGGACAGCTTTCTCCTTCTTGTCCGAATAATAGCCGAAAAGGGGCTGAAGTATGGACGAAGCGAAGTTGGACATGACGAGCACAACGCCGGCCATGGTGTAGGTAAGGGACAGCTTCTCTTTGAGAAACGGCAGCAACGCCGGCAGGGCCCCCTGATAAATGTCGACTACCATGTGCCCTAAAGAAAGTAAAAGGAGCGCCTTCAGGTTAAATTTTTTCATCTTCCAATATTCTTTTAAGCCTGAACAGGATCCGGCATGTGGCGCCCCATATCCTGTCGCCGTTGAAATCGAAAGAAGTGGCCATGATTGTCTTGCCTAAATGTTCGACATTTTCCATCACGGGCGTCGCTTCCATGAGATGCTTGAGGGGCATGAAGATCATGTACGCTACTTCCCCGGGGTTCGTCCTGAATTCATAGGGATAGGGAATAATCCCCACATACGGGGTGATAACAAAACCAGTGAACGTGTACATATCGTCTATTTTTCCGATAATTTCCACATCCTCCGCCGACACCCCTATTTCTTCGCAACACTCTCTGAGCGCCGTATTCATTGTGCCGCCGTCCTCATCTTCACACATACCTCCGGGAAAGGAAACTTCACCCTTATGCAGGCTCACCGTTTGGCTTCTCTTGGTAAGGACGATATAGACATTTCCATCTTTTTGGAAAATGGGTATGACAACTCCGGCGCATATGCCTTCGCACCCTTCAATTACCTTTGCTTCGTAATTTTTCAGCCTCTCTCTTATGAACGCAGGGGTCATCACGGCTTATTGTAACAGCTAAGAGGAAGGAAAGCAATTTTGAGCAGTTAACGCAAGGGTTTTCCGGAGAACATATAGCGCCGCAGGCGCTGACATTAGGAACAAGAGAGTGTCAATCCTTGGGACGCATCTTCTGCAAATTAAGGCGACAAGGCGGGAGCTAAGAGACGGCAACGACATTACGCCAAGAAAACGATTAGGATGGGTGATCGTATTCTTTCTTTAAGGCCGAGGCGGCATACCGATCAGCCCCGGAGACATACTTTTGACTAAGGCCAGGACGCCGGCTGTGCCAGCGACAACGGCATGGAAAAGAAAACAGTCGTCCATCAAAAGTCTTCATATAGTTCGCCGAACCTTATTCCCGCTATGGTCTTCTCTCTGTACTGTTCCACGAATTTCTCCTTAGCTTCCTGTAAACGCTTCGACTGGACGCCGTTTTCTATTGAGGTATACGCTTCCACAAAGGCCCCAAGGTCGTCGGCAGCCTTTACAAGGGCGCCGTCCCTCGGGTTGAACTCATCGGAGTTGTATTCTGTCGATATCACCTCTGACGTGGTTTCCATCATTTTACCGTTTAAGGTCACTCTCCCCGCAAACTCGTTGTCGGTAAACATCTTCATCTCCTCGTGCCATACTTCTGGGATGAGATTGTAGACCTCTTTTTCCATCTGTTCGCGCTCGTATGTCTTTATCAGTTCCTCAAGACCCTCAATGGAACGCTTCACAGGCGAGATAATGTCCCTGGTGAGCACTTCCGGCAGGTCATGAAAAAGACCGGTGAAATAGTTGTTCACGCAACGCCTCGGACAGGCGCCGATCTCCATAGAAAAAAGATACGAGAGAAGGGCGACTACGAGCATGTGGCCCAGCACGGCGGTCCGGGGCTCCATATTTATATGACCCCATCGGAGCTGAAACCGCAGTTGGCCGCAGAGGTCAATGAAATTCCTGTATTTTTCCCACAAGGCAAGTTGTTGAATACCTGCCAGATCGTAGTATCCCTCCTGCTTTTCTCTAAGGAGGGCCTTAATCCGGCGTATTTCGTATCCTTCCTGGTTTGCCCGCTCAATAATGTCGAATTCCCATTGTGTGGAAAAGAAATGGGCGGCGCTCAAAATCCTCTTGTTGATCGTATCGTCTCTTTTTCGGAAGTAATTCCTGAATCCATCATTCAATTCTTTTCCAAGAGGCGAAAGGATGGGCTTGAGCCGATTGAAGACCCATTCATTGAGCTGCTGATACCTCTCGTCGTCCTGCTTGATCCGGTCAAAGACCTGGGGCTTTAGGTCAGTAATAACAAGGCGCTGGAGGAACTCAAAAAGCCCTCCCTCAATTATGTCGCGCCAACTGAAGCCTGGGGCGCCTTCTTCGAATTTCCCGAGGAAGTAGGCGATTATCATCTTATGGGCCTGTTTGTCAAGCTCACGGAGTTCAACGGAGCGGATCTTGTCGTTCCATCGCTGCATACTGGCAGCCTCTTGGATGGCAAGTATGAAAGCCTTTCTCATATATTAAGGATACCAGCGTGTTACGAAATTAGCAAGGAGGTTAATTGACTTAAATAACAGAAGCCTTCTGTTGGCAAAATAGATATCCTCTCGCACGATTAGAGACTTCTGGTAAAAACGCTTGTTTTATGTTATACAGAATGCGGAGAAACAAGGACGACAATGTATTTTCAGGACCTTATCTTTGCGCTACAGAAATTTTGGGCCGATCGGGGATGCGTGATTCAGCAGCCTTACGATATAGAGGTCGGCGCGGGAACATTCCACCCTGCCACATTCCTTAGATCCTTAGGCCCTGAGCCGTGGAACGTGGCGTATGTCCAGCCGTCAAGAAGACCAGCCGACGGACGCTACGGCGAAAATCCCAACCGGCTTCAGCACTACTACCAGTTTCAGGTTATAATGAAGCCGTCTCCAAAGGACATCCAGAATCTCTACATTGAGAGCCTCCGGAGTTTCGGGATAGACCCCGCTTACCACGACATACGGTTCGTGGAGGACGACTGGGAATCACCTACTCTCGGTGCGTGGGGTCTGGGCTGGGAGGTATGGCTTGACGGAATGGAGATTACCCAGTTTACCTATTTCCAGCAGACGGGCGGCATAAGTCTCGCCCCCATTACCGTGGAAATCACCTATGGCGCAGAACGGATAGCCATGTATCTCCAGGATGTGGACAGCGTCTACAATATAGCATGGAACAAGGATGTTCTTTACGGAGACATCTACCTTGAACCGGAAAGAGAATATTCCACATATAATTTTGAAGAATCTGATGCGTCCACGCTAAGGGGCATGTTCGACGTGTGTGAGCGGGAAGGAGAAAAACTCACCACCGGAAGGGAACTCGTCTATCCTTCCTACGATTATTGCCTCAAGTGTTCTCACATATTCAATCTCCTTGACGCAAGAGGGGCGATAAGCGTGACCGAGAGGGCGAACTACATCGGCAGGGTAAGAAATCTGGCGAAGTTGTGCGCTGAACTTTATATTAAGAAAAGGGAAGCCCAAGGGTTTCCGCTATTGAAAAATACTTAAACATTAACCATGCACAGCGAAAAGTTGAAAAATTTTTGCAGATATGAGACGGGATTTTTCCTTCAAAAAGGAGCGTTATGAGCGACTTTTTGCTTGAGATAGGTACGGAAGAGATACCGGCGCGGTTCCTAGGACCCGCGAAGGAAGGTCTCTATAAACTGTTGAAAGACGCGCTCGGCGTGGCGTGGATATCCTCAGACAATCCTAAAGTATACGCAACGCCCAGGAGGATAGCGGTCATCATAAGGAATGTGGCCGAGAAGCAGGAAGACAGCGTCTCTATAAAGTACGGCCCTCCATACAACAAGGCTTTCAACGCCCAGGGACAACCAACTCCCGCTGCCACAGGGTTTGCGAAATCCCAAGGGGTCGCCCTTGATGACCTCAAAAAAGGCATCAAAGACGGGGTCGAGTTCGTTACCGTGGAGAAAAAGGAAGGCGGAAAGGCCGCAATAGACGTCCTCCCGGGAATCCTTAAAGACGTGGTCTCCCGCATCCCCTTTCAGAAGCGGATGAGATGGGGTGGCGAGAGCTTCGAGTTTGCAAGGCCTATCCAGTGGCTTGTGGCCCTTTTCGGTGAATCCGTCATTGAATTCAATATTGCGGACGTAAAAAGTGGCAGGACGACGCTTGCCCACCGGTTTCTCTCCAAAGGGCCTATCGAGCTTCGTAACCCTTCAGAATATATCGATAAACTAAGAGAAAATTTCGTGGTCCTTGATGAAGAGGAACGGCTCGATGTAATCCGTAAGGGGATTAGCAAGATTGAGGAAGAAACAGGCGGCCATGTGGTAGAGGACGAAAGCCTCGTGAGAGAGATCCTCTATATCACCGAGTACCCTTACCCATTGTGCGGCTCTTTCGACGAGCAGTTCCTTGCGATCCCAAAAGAAGTGCTCATAAATGTGATGAAATCGCATCAAAAGTATATCCCGCTCCTGAAAGCGGACAATACCCTTATGCCCCGTTTTATCTGCTTCGCCAATACGGCGCCCAAGGAAGATGCGAATGTCATCAGAGGAAACGAAAAGGTCCTGAGGGCGCGCCTGGCGGACGCCCGGTTCTTCTTTGACGAAGACCGCAAGACGGCAATCTGCGGTCTCTATGACCGGCTTTCCTCCATCGTATGGCACGTCAAGCTCGGTACCCTCAAGGATAAGACGGAAAGGGTGCACATTATCGCCGACTGCCTGGCGCTGATCCTTAATTACCGGAAAGAAGAGAAGATAGAGCGGGCGGTCAGGCTCATCAAATCAGATCTTCTTACTCACATGGTAGGGGAGTTCCCGGAACTCCAGGGGACAATGGGAAGGATTTACGCCGAATCCCAAGGGGAAGACCAAGAGGTCGCCAGGGCAATAGAAGACCATTACCTTCCGAGCGGCGGCAACGGCGCCCTCCCTCAGCACGGTCTCGGCTCGATCATGAGCATCGCGGATAAGATAGACAGCCTGGTCTCTTTCTTCTCCATAGGGATCAACCCAACAGGCAACCTTGATCCTTTCGCCCTGAGACGACAGGCCCTAGGAATAATGAAGATAGTAATAGGGAAAAAGCTTCACGTCCCACTCAAGGAACTTGTTGAAAAGGCCTACGAGAGCGGGTCCGCCATCCGTAAGCGGGTCACTCTTGAAGAGACGATGGCTTCCCTTCTTGATTTCATCATCACCCGCTTCAAATTCTCCATGCTGGAGGAGAACCACAACCAGGATTTTGTTGAAAGTGTCCTTCCAGGGGTATCCGAAGATATCTACGACGGGTATCTCAGGCTCCTTGCCTTAGAGAGCCAGAAGTCACTCCAGGATTTTAAGCGGCTCATGGTGGGCTTCCGAAGGGTGTATAACATTACAAAGACCCTCGCTGAAGACCGAGAGGTTGAAATATCTCTTCTCAGGGAAAAAGAAGAAAAGGCCCTTTTCGATCTCTACAAAGAGACGAAGGATACGTTCTTCTCGGCGATGGATGCGAAGAGGTATGCAGACGCCCTTACCGTCCTGGTGGGTTTCAAGGAAACCATCGATAATTTTTTCGATAAAGTGTTCGTCATGGACAAAAACGACGCAGTCAAAAACAATAGGCTCGCCCTTCTGAAAAAAATTAAAAATATGTTTCTGCGCTACGGAGATTTCCCCAAAATTCGTGTTGAATGAGGAGGTATCCATGAGAAAAAGTACGTGTACCTCTTTGCCGGGAAAAAGACAGAGGCAGGGGAGCGTTTAAGGAACCCCGCAGGTGGCACAAGGGCGCTGGCCTTACCGGACATGGTCAGGTTCGGCGGCTCGTACGCCTGTGTAAGGACCGCAAAGCCTCATAGATGAATTGTGAACGGCAGATGAAGGAGAGATGGGATAAAAAGAGAGTTCTCCTGCATATATGCTGCGCTCCCTGCAGCATATATGTCTTTCGGAGGTTGAGGGAGGAGGGAGCGGAGGTTTCAGGGTATTTTTATAACCCAAATATCCACCCTTACACGGAATTTATGAAAAGGATTGCCACCCTAACAAACTATGCTGAGATATCGTCCTTTCCGCTCGCGGTCGATACGGAGTATGATCTTGAGAGCTTTTTGAAAGGAGCTCTCGCCCGCGGGAAAGACAGGTGCATCTTTTGCTACCGCATGAGGCTCGAAAAAGCCTTTGTTAAGGCGGCCGAAACAGGTGCGGATGCGTTGACCACGACACTCCTTTACAGTAAGTATCAGAGGCATGAAGACATAAAAATGATCGCATTGGAACTTTCTGAAAAGTATGGCATCCCTTTCCTTTATGAGGATTTCAGGACCGGATGGAAAGAAGGGATTGAGAGATCGAAAGCTCTTAATATGTACCGTCAGCCTTATTGCGGCTGCATATTTAGCGAGAAAGAACGCTACGGGGAGAAATAGGGAATGCAGGGCGCGGGAAAGCTGCTGGTAGTCCTCGGTATTGTGCTTATCATCGTGGGCCTCGCCTTCATGTTTGGCCACAAGATACCCTATATTGGCAGACTGCCGGGGGATATTTATATCAGGAAAGAGCGGTTCAGCCTCTACTTCCCGCTTACCACCAGCATTGTTATCAGCATCATACTAACCATATTTTTTTCCATTTTCAGAAAATAGGAGGAAGAAATGAAAAAAAGAAGTCCGTCTATACTGTTTATTGCAATATTCATGTTTGCTTTCGCCATTCATGGGTATGCGGACCCTGTCACGGAAGGGACCGCCAAAACGAAAAACAACCAAGAAACGGTAACGGTGAAGGAATCTGTGGAAGAAGGGTTCAAGAAAAACTTTCCAAACATAAAGTTTGACGCTATCAATCCGACTGATATAAAGGGTATATATGAAGTCGTGGTGGGTACCAAAATAGGGTATTTCGCACCCGAAACCGGCTATCTCATTGTCGGTGAGATAAGAGATAAAAGCGGGGCCAACCTTACGGCAAACAGAAGAAATGAGATCATTGCCTCTAAAGCAAAAAGCCTTCCCCTTGATAAGGCGATAAAGATCGGCTCTGGGCCATCAACGGTCATAGAATTTACCGATCCGGACTGCCCGTTCTGCAGGAAGGCGTCCACTTTCCTCAACCAAAAGACGGACGCGACAAGGTATATATTCTTCGTACCTCTGCCCAATCATCCCGATGCAGAGAACAAGGCTAGGTTTGTATTCTGCGCCACAGACCGGGCCAAGGCATACGAAGAGGCCATGACCGGGAAACTGGATGACAAGAAATATGAAACATGCAAAAAACCAGAGGTGGAAGGCCTCCTCAAAGCACACAAAGGGCTTGCCAATAAAATGGGTATAAGCAGTACACCTTTCTTTATAGCAAACGGCAAAGCGATACCCGGCGCAGACATCCCGAAACTTGAGGAAGCATTGAAGCAGGACGGGAAGTAACCTAAAACAATTTGGCGCAGAGTGAAATAGACAGTCGTCAGAGCGGGCCTCCCCTTAAGGGCGCTCTGACAAAAAAGCAGCTAAGTATTCCCCTCACCCCTCTTGAGGAGCCAAAAGTATACGCCCTTAAGGGGGTCTTTTAAGCGAGAGTTAGGGTGAAAGGGAAATTTTATACAGTTAAAAGGCTTAAAGCGGCTTTAAAAAGCCAAGAATCTGTGGAATGATGCAGAACAATTCCGGCCGTTATTTCGTGCCTCAACCTGGTTAAACACCGGACAAGGCGGGAATCCAGGAGATCATAGGCCATTGAGCTAAACTAAAAGATTCCTGGCCTGTCCTTGATACCTTTACCGGGGCCAAGCACGAAATGACGGCGGAGAAACTAACCAAAGCTGCTCTGGCTCTAAGCACATCTGACTTTGTCTGCTTAGATCTTTCTCCGCCGCCATAAATTCCATGTAGCCTCTCGCATGGAATTGCACTGTGCTATACTCTCTTTATCCGGAGGTGCCCTATGGGCAATACATTCGATCAGAAAAAGATGATCACCCGTGATGACTGTCTCCTCGTCATCATCGACGCCCAAGAGAAACTCATGCCCGCCCTATCCCACGGGGATGAAATTACCGCCAATCTGGTTCGCCTGGCGCAATTCTCGCGGATCATTGGTTTCCCTGTAATTGTGACCGAGCAAGAGAAGCTCGGGGCCACATTGACTGTCATAAAAGACCATCTGTCCGGCTTGGAACCGGTGAAGAAGGTCCATTTCAACTGCTTCTCTTCCCATGATTTCAACGACCGTATCCTCGCCTCCGGCAGAAAGACGATTATCCTTGCAGGCGCCGAGGCCCACATCTGCGTGGCCCAGACGGCCCTCGGAGCGCCGGCCGGGTACACGGTCCATGTGGCCGCCGATGCCATATCTTCCCGCACGGTCCAAAACAGAGAGATCGCCCTAAGAAGGATGCTCCACGCCGGATGTGTTATCACTTCCACTGAGATGTTCATGTACGAAATCCTTCGAAAAGCCGGGACGGACGAATTCAAAGCTGTCCTTCCTCTCGTCAAGTAGGGGTCCATGGAGGGGCACACGCTTCGGCGTGCCCGTCTTAAGAGGCTGGCTTTGAAGCCCTGCCACAATGCTTAGGCGGTAAATTTCAAAGACTGGCTACGGGTCCTTTACTCCTGAATAGCGTTTTCTTTGATCCTGGCAGCATCAGGTTTCCTATCGTTATCACTGCCATATTTATTAGGTTCATGATGGCCTGGTTTGCGTTGAGCGATACTCTCTTATTCCGACATGTCGGGACGGAATGAGCGGGACTTTTTCTTGCGAGACTGTATATGCTTCAGTTCCAAGACTTTCTCTTTAGCCCTTTTCGACCGCTTCCGCTTCTGCCTCCGAATCTTTTCAATCTTCCTCTGTTCCTCGCTCTCTCTTCCAAGAATCAATTCTTCAATCTTTTGGACGAGAATACGCCGCGCAAGAAACCGATTCATGGCCTGTGACCGCTCCTGCTGGCATTTCACCTCAATACCCGTGGGGAGGTGCTTCAGATACACACACGTGGCGACTTTATTGACGTTCTGGCCTCCAGGCCCGCCGGACCGGATAAACTGCTCCTCTATATCCGACTCCATGATCTCAAGGCGTTCCATCCTTTCCTGTAAGGCATTGACTTTTTGGAGACTTACGTTGAACCGCGATGTACGCATGGACCTTTCATTCTCCTGACTTGGCAGACCAGTTGCGTACAAATCCCTCAATGGCTTTGTTAAACTCAACGGGTCTTTCGAGCATGATCATATGCCCTATACCTTCAATAAGTTCTATCCTTGAGCCTTTTATCTGACTGCAAATATATTCTGAGTACTTAGGAGGTGTCATGAGGTCGGACCCAGCGCAGACGGCGAGGGTGGGGATTTTGATCTCTCTAACCGAATCCATTACATCGAAATGATTGCACGCATAATAATCATTGTAGATAGTGCGGGCATCGCATTTCATCATCTCCCTGAAACCGCCTTCTTTCATTTCAGCGGGCGTGTTCCTTCCGAACGCGACCTCCGTAACGAGTTTAAGTGTACCTTCTTTATCCTTTAACACGCCGTCCAGGAAATCGGGCATCACCTTGAGGCGGGCCCCGGTACCTACGAGGATCAAGCCTTTTACCGACTCCGGATGGGTGAGCGCAAGAGAGAGCGCGATGGCACCTCCCATAGAATGTCCCACAATGAACGGTTTCTCGATATTCAGGGAATGGAGCGTTTCAATGATGGCGTCCCTCATATCTTCAATCTTGCTCAGAGAGGGACCGGGAGATCCACCATGGCCGGGCAGGTCGACAAAGATGACCTCCATCAATTTCTGCAACTCCTTCTGAAAATACCACGCACTCAAGCTTCCTCCTGCTCCGTGGATAAACAAACAAGGTTCTGCTGACCCGTACTTTTTTACATTAAGACTCATGGCCCCTCCCAAAGATATATTGAAAAGCCTTATATGAAATTATAATATGATGCTATGAAATTTTTTACAATATTCCTTATCATTTTTTGCCTTGCCTCGTGTACGAGACCGATTGAAGTCCCTCCTAAACCAAAGACGGCGGAAGGAGGAGAAGCCTCCGAACAATACAGGAAAGAGATGGAGGAGATACGGAAGAGTCTTAGGGGTGATCTGAAAATCAAGCTGAAAAGAGACGGGAAAGGCGCTTACATGTGGGAAATAACAGGAAAAGATACCCAAGAGGTCCTCAAGGCAAACGAAATACTGAGGAAAAAACTCGGCGACGGCTAATAACCTCTGCAGACGGCCGCAAGCGACTCTTCCGGTCGTCCCGGCCTGCACCTTAAGTAAGGGTATATTCCAGGCTGCTTCCTGCCTCGGACGGTCCTGTTTTTCGGCCGTTTTTACATGATTCCCACTTTAAAAAAAAATCTTTTTGCATTAATATATTAAGATATGGTAGGCAAAACTCCAAGAGGCGGGAAATCCAGGACTATGAAATATGAATATACGACCAAGACCTGTTTCGCAGAGAGGCTGGAAGAAAGCGGGGCCAACCGCCTGCCCTCTCAAGAAGATCATATTTGCATGCAGGCCGGAGGGAACCTGCGAGGTCCGCGGCATAGGAGCAAAACAATATGGAGGAACCCTTCTTCTCTGTTCAATGAAGCGAGGCACGAGGGCTGGGAACTGGTCCAACTCTTTTCACCCAGCGCGGCGGGGATCGTCAGCTTCTGGGAACAGTTCATGAGGGGATAAATCTGTCGTTACGATAACTATTCTAAGGGGGTGTTCTGCATGGCAATGATACCGTGGAGGCCTTTATGGGATACAAGGTTTCCTTCCCTGAGCGACGAAATGGATAAGATGTTTGAGGAGTTCTTTGAAAAGGTGAGATTCCCGTCCCCAGAGGAACGTTCCTGGGTCCTTCCCCTTGATGTCTATGAAACGAAAAAAGAAGTGATTGTAACAGTCGATGTTCCTGGTGTCGACCCTAAAAAGGTGGCAATATCTATTATCGACGACAGTCTCACAATCAAAGGCGAACGGGAAAAGGACCCCGATCTTAAAGATGAGGAACTTTGCAGAGCAGAGAGAAAATTCGGTATGTTCCAAAGAATAATTCAAATACCCGCTGAAGTTTCAGCGGATACGGCAAAGGCTTCGTACACCAATGGAGTTCTGAAAATCGTAATGCCGAAGACCGAGAAGAATGCGCCGAAAGAAGTAAAGGTGGACATCCTGTAATAATACAGCCCTTTAAGATCCGGTCGTGACGGGAAAACACCCTCGCAGTCAAAATGGGAATGGCCACGGGATTGGGTCACAGTCCGGATACGAAGTTGTAGAATCATTCGAGTTCCCTGGAACTCAACACAAGGAGGAAAGTCAATGAAAGAAAAAGTGGAAGAGGCTATCGGCAAGATTCGACCGTTCTTGCAGAGAGACGGAGGTGATATTGAGCTTGTGGACGTTACCGAAGGCATCGTAAAAGTCCGTTTGAAAGGCGCGTGCGGCACCTGTCCCATGAGCATGATGACCCTAAAGATGGGCGTGGAAAAGACACTGAAGCAAGATATCCCCGAAGTCAAAGAGGTTGTTGCGGTATAAGACCGCTTATGGCCTGAACCCTTCGGGTGAAAAATAAGGAGGTGGAATTATGGCTTGTGGCACAAAAGGAGGCTGTGCAACACCAAAGAAGGCTACAAAAAAGACTGAAACAAAAAAAGATGAGAAAAAGACCAAGAAATAGAGGCCAGGGGGATGACGCCCCCCTATCTCTCGCGCCCGCCATCTGTGGATCCGCTCCAGATTCATAGTGTACCTGTAGTAAAATTTGAAAAGGATAAGAAATACCATGATGGAAGATAAAGACCGTGCAGTTTCACTTCTCAGACAGTTCCTTCGGATAGACACCACAAACCCGCCTGGCAACGAAGAGGAAGCGGTCCTTTTCCTTGAAGGAATCTTGAGCGAAGCGGGAATACGATCCGAAATCTATAAGGCGGCTCCAAGGAGAGCCAACCTTATGGCTCGGATAAAGGGGAAGAAAAACGGAAAGCCAATCGTGCTGCTCAGTCACGTGGATGTGGTCCCGGCCAAGGCTGAAGAATGGGATTTCGATCCTTTTGGCGGAGAGATAAAGGACGGATTTATATACGGACGCGGAGCGATCGACATGAAATCCCAGACTATCTGTCATCTTCTGGCGTTCATGAATCTTCTCGGCGAGGGCATCACCCCGGAGCAAGACATTCTTTTTCTGGCCACCGGAGACGAGGAAGTAGGCGGGAAGTTCGGTGTTGAGTACATGGTGAAACATGTCGAAGAATTGAGGCAAGCCTCATTCGTGTTAAGCGAAGGCGGATGGATCACCAAGGAAGGAGGAGTGCGTCACGCCCAGATCTCGGTCACCGAAAAGAATCTTGCCCAGTTTTTCATCAGAGCTAACGGGACGGGTGGGCACGGTTCCCGACCTTTCAAGGACAATGCAAACGAGAAGATTATAAATACAGCTAAGAAAATTGCGGCCCATAAGTGGCCATTCAAATCCACCAAGACTGTAAGCACCTATTTCAACGGTGTTTTTAAAGGGTTCAAAGGGGATGGATTTGTTTTCGATAATCTGAAAGATACGCTGAAACACAAGAAATTCAGAGAGTTTGTGGAAGATAATCCCGTCTATAACGCCCTACTCAGGAATACGGTCACCCTCACAGTGCTCCGGGGCGGCGAAAAGGTCAATGTAATACCCACGGAATCGAGCGCTTTTTTCGATGCACGGTTGTTACCCGGAGAAAATTATAACCAGTTCATGAAAAAAATTGGTAATCTCGCAGGGAAAGAGGTGGAAGTGGTACCCATAAGCGGAGGCAGCAAAGAACCTGCTCCGTCAGGATACAACACACCATATTTCAGGAGCCTCATCAAAGCGGTAAGCAAAATAGATGGTCTCCTCCCCGTGCTTCCCTTTATTACGTCCGGCGCTACGGACCTGCGATATTTCAGAGAGTTAGGATCTTTTGCCTATGGTTTCTTCCCTGTCGTCCTGCCCAGAGAAGAAGAGCTCCGGATGCACGGGGTGAACGAGCGAATATCGATTGCCGGTCTACTGGAAGGAATGGAGGGCATGAAAAATATTGTCAAGGAATTAGCTAAAATTAAGTGATGGTGAAAAGTGAATGGCAAATAGCTCAAAATCGAAAAAACAGGATTTGCTATGGACCGACAACTGCCAGTTCGCTGCTTTTTCCGCACTTTGCGCTTTTCTATTCACTAACGACCATTCTTTATTCTTGTCTCTATGTGTACAAAAAGTAACACCGAAGTTAATATGAACCAAGTTGAACCAGTCTTAAACCTCTTGACAAGTTCTATTTTTCAGGAGAAAATAAAGTGAATTAATTAACAAACTGTAAAGGTAACATGTTGCAGGAAAAAGAGGCGCTGCATCGTGTTATCAAAAAAATTAGCGAGGAGGTGAATCGTTTTTTTGCCACAAAAATTTAGGGCATATGCCATATGGGGGTTTTATGAAAGAAATAATGCAGGGAAACAGCGCGATTGCAAGAGGTGCCTGGGAAGCTGGAGTGACGGTCGCTGCTGCATACCCCGGGACACCTAGCAGTGAAATCCTTAAGGAGATTGCCGACAACTACCCGGAAATTTATGCTGAATGGGCGCCTAACGAAAAAGTGTCCGTCGAGGTAGCAAGCGGCGCCGCGATTGCTGGCGCACGGTGTATGGCGTCAATGAAGCATGTTGGTATGAACGTCGCCGCCGACCCGTTCATGACACTGGCTTACACTGGTATAAAAGGTGGATTCGTCATTGTCATCGCCGATGATCCGAATGTACATAGCTCTCAGAACGAGCAGGACAGCAGGAACTGGGCGCGTTTTGCAAAGGTTCCCATGCTGGAGCCTGGTGACGCCCAGGAATGTAAGGACTTTACCAAGATAGGTTATGAGATCAGCGAGAAGTTTGATACACCGGTAATCCTTAGAACCGAGACAAGGGTTGCCCATTCCGACTCTCCTGTCGAGCTTGAGAACAGAGTGGAATCGAAAATTCCTCTGGGACTTGATCCGAAGCAGGCGCCCAAGTACGTCATGGTTCCGTTCAATGTACGGGAGCGGCGCAAAGTCGTTGAGGACAGAATGGAGAAACTCTCCGCCTACGCGGATGAATTCAAGTATAACGTAATGGAGATCAACGACCCGAACATAGGGGTAATCACAAGCGGCGTTTCCTACCTCTATACCAAGGACGTATTTCCTAACTATTCATACCTTAAACTCGGAATGGTCTGGCCTCTCCCCAAAAAGATGATCGCCGATTTCTACAAAAAGGTTAAGAAAGTGATCATCGTAGAGGAGCTTGACCCCTTCCTCGAAACAGAGATAAAGGCTCTTGGGTATAAAGTGTGGCACGGCAAAGATGTTATTCCAAATATGTATGAGCTGGACCCCATGATCGTTGAAAAATCCCTCTTGGGCAAGAAGTACAAAGCATCCAAACCGAGGATCGCGGCTGGAGACCTGCCGAGAAGGCCGCCGAACATGTGCGCAGGCTGTTCCCACAGGCCCATGTTCTATGCCCTTAAGAAGTTGGGCGCCTTCGTATTTGGTGACATCGGCTGCTATACCCTCGCCACTGCTCCTCCTCTGCAAGCGCTCCATACCACGGTGTGCATGGGGGCTGGCGTAGGTGAAGCGCACGGCGCAATAAAGGCCATGGGGAAAGAGGGCCTTGGCAAGATAGTTGCCGTGCTCGGTGACTCCACATTCCTCCACTCAGGAGTAACCCCGCTTATGGACGTGGTCTATAACAAGGGCGCATCCACTACCATCGTCCTCGATAACAGGATCACAGGTATGACGGGACACCAGGAACATCCGGGAACAGGCTTCACGGTCCGTCAGGAACCAACCAATATGATCGACTATGAAACCTTGGGTAAGGCGGTCGGCGTAAAACACATAAGAAAGATTGATCCCTATAACATCAAGGAGACAATGAAGGTCGTGAAAGAGGAGATGGACAGGGACGCTCCGTCGCTCATCCTCTGCGTAGACTCTCCATGCGTCATGCTGAAAAGAGAGAAAAGGAAATTCCAGGCTGCCACCTACACCATTGACACTGACAAGTGCCGCGGCTGCAAGGTATGCCTCGACATTGGCTGCCCTGCCATAAGCTGGCAGGAAGGAGCTGGTGCCACAGTAGACGGCCACAAGAGAAAAGGGACCGTATTCATCAACAAAGATCAGTGCGCAGGTTGCGAGGTATGTGCTCAGGTATGTAAATTCGAAGCCATCGTACCGGGCGCGAAGTGAGGAGGTGTGTGATGATAGACAATAATAAAGTGACCAATATATTTCTCTCCGGCGTAGGCGGTCAGGGTACGATCCTCGCAAGCAACATACTCGCGGAAGTCTTCCTGAAAGCAGGCTACGATGTAAAGAAAAGCGAAGTTCACGGTATGGCCCAGAGGGGCGGGGATGTGACCACCCATTTCAGGTTCGGCAAAAAGGTCTACTCCCCCCTCATCAAATACGGCGACGTCGATTTTCTCCTCTCCTTTGAGCTCTTAGAGGCACTCCGGTACATCAACTGGGTGAAACCGGAAGGGAAGATCGTCATCAACAAACAGGAGATACTGCCTTCCGGGGTAAACCTGGGCGTTGCGAAATATCCTCAAGATGTAGAGAAAAGTTTCAAGAAGTATTTTAAAGACAATGTATGGGTATTGAACGGTCAGGAGATGGCGCGGAAACTTGGGAATATCCAGGCTGCAAACGTCGTTCTCTTAGGCGCCTTTTCGAACTTCTTCCCTGAAATGAAGGAAGAACAGTTTATAGATGCCATCAAGACGCTCCTTGCGCCTAAGCTCCATGACTTGAATGTAAAAGCGTTTTACGAAGGAAGGAAGACCATTTAAGGAGTCCTCCTTTTTTTGAAAAAGTCTCTTTTCTGGCTTATTGTCGTTCTGGGGCTTTGTGTTTCTTGGAGAGTGCATGCTATGAGCTTGTTTACGGTGGATGATCGTCTGGCCTGTGTCTTTGAACAGCGCAAGGGGACCGGTGTGGTTGCGGTCCAGATTTGGGTTAAGGCAGGAAGCCGCAATGAGGCGGCGGAGCAGGCGGGCATTACTCACTTTATCGAGCACCTGATTTTTAAGGGGACCGAGAAGGTAAAGGCCAATGAAATGGCGTCACGGATTGAGTCCCTAGGGGGAAGCATAAACGCTTTCACATCCTACGACAACACGGTGTATCACATCGTGGTGCCGAAGCAGGCTTTTGAAGAGGGTCTCGACCTTCTGGTGGATGCGGTCTATAATCCCGCTTTCCCGGAAGACGAGGTAGAAAAAGAGAACAAGGTTGTTTTAGAAGAAATCAAGATGGGGGAAGATGACCCCCAGCGAAAGTTGTTCCAAGAGCTCTTCGCCATAGCCTATGACGGTAAGCCTTATGGCAGACCGATCATAGGCTATGAGGAGACTGTGAAGAACATCAGCAGAGACGATATCGGGCAGTATTTCAAAACCCATTATAAACCGGAAAACATGGTGGCGGTAATAGTGGGTGATTTTGATGAAGAAGCGGCAAAGGTATTCCTCAAGAAATCTCTTCAGAAAAAAAAAGACCAAGTACAGACCAGTCCTGAATCCGACGCCACGGCGTCCGGAAAGGGCGGCAAAAAAATCGCAATCATAGAGAAAGATGTGAGGGAGGGGTATCTTGCCATATCCTATCCTATTCCTCCAGTGGTCCATCCAGACACCCCGGCGCTTGAGGTGCTTGGAGCCATCCTGGGCGCAGGAGAAAGTTCCAGGCTTCAGGAACAATTGAAAAATCGGCAGGGTATCGTTCCGAACGTAGGAACCTATTTCTTCTCTCCCCGCGACGGCGGACTGATGGTGGTATACGCCACGTTTCAAGGGAACGATTATGGCTCCATAGTCAATGCAGTGGATAAAGAGATCAAAAGACTCCTTGAGGAGAACACGGGCGAGTGGGAGCTTACCAAGGCGAGGAACATGATTGAGGCTTCCTACATATATGGGGCGGAAACGGTCCAGGGCAGAGCCAGGCAGATTGGCAATTTCATGACCATGACCGGCAATGCCGATTTCATAGACCGCTATCTGAAGGCTATCAACAAAGTGACTGCGGCCGACGTAAAGAGGGTACTCGAAAAGTACCTGACAGATCAAGAGAAGAGGCTTGTGGCGCTCTTGCCGAAGAATTCCTCGAATCCCACGAATCCCAACACCTTCCAGTTGGAAAACGGTTTGACTTATACAATAAACAGGAATACCGCATCTCCCAGCCTGGCCTTCAGGATCGGTTTCGTCGGCGGACTCAAGGAGGAGCCAAGCGGAAAAAACGGCGTCTTCAACCTTATTTCGAAAATGCTTCTGAAAGGCACCAGAGATAAAGATGTCCATGCAATCGCTAAAGAGATAGACCTTCTCGCTGGGAGTATATCACCCTATACAGGCCGGAACGTCTTCGGCCTTTCGGGCATCTTCCTCAGCAAAGATATGAAAAAGGCTCTTGCCCTGCTCCAGGAGATCCTCGTTTCCTCAGAATTTAAAGAGAAGGAGATGAAGACGGCAAAGGAGGAGATCCATTCGGAGATACGGCAACGGGATGACGACCCCATATCAGGCGTTTTCAGAAAATTTAACGAGACGATGTACACCGGGCACCCTTACGGGAAAGACCCCATCGGGACGGAAGAAGATGTGGAAGGTCTTACCCTCGCCGAGTTGAAGGATTTCTACGGCAAATATGTGAGTCCAGAAAATGCTGTCCTCGCCATATCGGGTGATATGGATGAAAAGGAACTCAAAGGTCTCGTGGAGCAGCTTTTCTCCGGCTGGAAAGGTAAAGGCCATACGCTCAGGAAGGTGATCCCGGAGTTACCCTCGGACAGGGTCGTGCAGGTAAAGAAGGACATGATGCAGACCCACCTTGTGTTCGGTTTTTACGGCCCTGGGCTGATCGACGAAGACCGTTACGCCGTGGAAGTCATGGCGGCTGTGCTCTCGGGTATGGGAGGCCGGATACACAAGATTCTGAGAGAGGAAAAACCCTACGCATATGCCCTCACCTTTTTTAACCAGATGGTTTACGAAGCGGGGACGATGGGGATTTATATCGGCACCGACGGGAGGCACGTCAAAGAGGTGGAAGACATCGTGCGAGCAGAGATCTGGCGCCTCAGAACCGAAGGTTTTACCGACCAGGAAGTCTCCGACGCAAAAAGGTATATAACCGGTAACCATTACATAAGAAAGCAAAGCAATGGTTCGATATCGACGGATATGTGTCTCGACGCCATGTACGGCATGAAGGCGGGCTTTTTTAAGGAATGGCCGTCATTTATAGAGCGCGTGAAAAAAGAAGACGTAGATAATGCAGCCAAAAAGTACCTTGATCTTGATAAGATGGTCCAAATCACCTACGGCGCCTCTGTTGTGTCAACTTTTTCCCCATAAAAGCATCGTCTGCGGCAGGAAGTGTCCTACCTCGGTGCACGCGATTATGCGTCACCTCACAGACGACCGCATTGTTCAACTCCGCTATTCATGACCTCCTCGGATGTGTTTTGTCAACTTTAAAGTAAGAGCAAATTCGCTTATTCAAAAATATTGAAAGTTTTCAATATTTTTTATTGACATACTCATAATGCGTGGTATGCTCTCGTAGTAAGTCAAAAACTGAAAGGGGGAAAAGAATGGCAGAACCGGGTAAAGAACTATCAAGCATTGACTTCAAGAACCTCATCGGGGGACCACTCATCGCGGTCGTTGAAGCACAAGCGCAGGCAGCAATGAGCACGGTCAACTTCATTCGAGCGGTTGGCTTCAAACCACCGACAAAACAAGATGAGAATGACGATCCGGGGAACCTGCCGACCACCGGCGATCCGATTTATGTGGTCTTCAAGTATCCCAAGGAGATCTCTCCGTATGAGCCGGCAACCGAGTACTCCATCTCCGTCACAGTGACCAATCCGGGCAGCGGTTACACGGCGCCCAAAGTCACCATTTCTGGGGGCGGAGGCACCGGTGCTACCGCGACGGCGACCATCGACGGTGATGGCAAGGTCACAGGTATTGAAGTGACCAGCCAAGGAAAAAACTACAAGACAGCGCCAACGGTTACCATCGGCCACCAAGGTACCGCACCCTCCGGAGCCGTAACGGCAACGGCAGAGGTCGTGTTCACAGAACCAAAGGCGGCGTCTCCCGCGGTGTGGCAGGAGATGAAACTGGAAGTGCCCATGCTCAGCATCGTGCCCATCCCGTACCTCCGGGTGGATGAGGTCACCATCGACTTCAACGCAAAGATCAACTCCATGCAGACATACGAGTACACAAGTTCCTACGGGGTTAAAACGGACTCCTCCGTGTCGGGCAGCGCCGGTTTCCTTTTCGCCAAGGCCTCGGCATCTTTCAAGTGCTCCACGTCCTACCAGAGCCAATCCAAGTCCACGGGCCAGGTGGAGAGGACATACTCCCTCGCCATCCATGTCAGAGCCGTTCAGGACGAACTGCCAGGCGGAATGGAGAAGATCTTGGGCATCCTGGAAGACGCGATAAAGGCGCAGCCCGCCTCCGCGCCAAAGGAAATCAAGGTATAATGTAGTGCGCGAACCGTTTTTTACTTATGTATGCTTCTTGCTGAGGGGTCTTGCGGTTTATGTGACAAGACCCCTCAGCAGTGATTAAGGGGGAAATAACTTGCCAGACCTTTCTGAGTTTATCGGTGCTATAGTACAGGAGACGGCTAGGGCAAGGATGCTTTCCGATCTTGAGTCGATCCGCATTGCAGAGACCTATTATCAGGACATGTATCTCAAGAATCTGCCGATACCGCACTTCAAGATGCCCGAGGTGACCATTGAGATGCCTGTGGCGGTCAAACAGATAAACCCTCCCGACGGCAGTGTGACCAACAGTACGCTGCTCAGCAAGATGAGGACGCGCATCAAAGACGACATGAACAAGTTTTTGTTGCGGGCGCTCCTTGCTCTCAAACAGGACGCGTTGCTGGCAAAGGGTCTTACGTTGCGGACGTTACCGAACCGAACGGCCAAGTTGGTCAGCGCCCAAGAGACAGAGCTGGCCAAACGGGTGACGGCCTCCTGCCAGAGCATTGTCGATGTTGTCTTCAAGAACAAGGACTACACGGACGCGAACACCATGCCACTGCGACTGACGCGGTTGGCTGATGATTTGGAAATCATGCTGTCGCGGGAACTGACGGCAAACTATCTGGACTACATCGGAACCGAAAAAGGCAAGGTCAACGAGGATGTGCTGAACAGCATCCTGCGCATGTCCCGGGAGATGTTCCTTGATAGCGTGACGTTTCTGATGAAGGTGGACGAGACTACGCTGGAGATCATCAGCGGTACGACGGATCTG
Organism: Syntrophobacterales bacterium; assembly: GCA_031274925.1. NCBI lineage: Bacteria > Pseudomonadati > Thermodesulfobacteriota > Syntrophobacteria > Syntrophobacterales > Syntrophobacterales bacterium. Next base: position 130,936 of record JAISPL010000006.1, read on the forward strand.
ATCAATCTGGGTGATATCAAGTATCTGACCACAATAAAGATCACCATGCGCGAACAGGATTACGAATGGACCATAGGCGAGGGTGTCGATGGCGGTGTTGAAGAGCGCCGTCTGATGGTAGAATGATGCGAATAAGGGGGCATACATTTGATATTGTACACGATTCTGGTGGAGTTGGACTCCGTTTTGTCTGAAACTGCACCCCTTATTGACCTATACTCGAATAAAGAACTGTCCTTTTATGGGAAGTCCGTAAAATGGTTCGAGAAGCTGGAAAAGCTTTCGAATGACAACAATTGGCCCATCAAAGCCGAGATTGCTTCTCTGCGCGGTCGGATCGTCACGGCGTCCAGGATGCAATCGGACGATGTCTTTGCGTGGATGCCGAAGTCCAAAAACCGCAGGCGCGCCAAGGAGGCGCTGACGGTCGAATGCATAAGCACCGCCGTCAGCCGGTTGATGGAGTTTGTACAGAAGGACAGGGAGTTACAAGCGGAGGCCGCCAATCTATTACGACAAGTATTATCGGTCGCCATCTCAAAAGGACTGGTGGAACCACGCCCAAAAGCCGCGATAGACAGCGCGTTTATCACCCACAGCTGGCGCATGGCAGCGTCTGATCCGGAATTGACGAAGATGTGCGCTCACATTGTCGGTTTGGTTGGCGCCTATAATGCGTATATGTTGTTTGACAAGGCGTTTGGAGATATATTTATCAATGGGCACTGTTGAGACCGTGTCGAGGTGTTTAATAAAAATAATTTTGTAAGTACTCTATTTAAAAGCCCCCTTGATGGTGCGCCTCTTGATTTCCATGGAGATCCTATCGAAGGTCAATTTGTTTCGCGCTCCATACGTGACGTGGATTTCTCCGGAAAGATAAATTATCTTGACCGCCGCTGATTACCAGACGAAACGGTCTGCCTTGACATATACCCAGCGGTCACAGTCGAGGCGCGCACGAACATGCTATTTCCAACTGTCTGCAAGCCGAAAGAACGAGTTCATATATTAAAGTACCCGCAAGTAAGATAACGAGCGTTTTTTCACAATTTCATCCGCTAGAACAGAATTCAAAAAAATCAGTAAAAAAATGAATTTTTAATGAAATGTCATTTGACCAATTCCTATTTATGGATTATGTTTACGAAGGAGATGACTCAATGAAAAAATTAACGATTTGCTTCCTCGCGCTGCTGGTCTTAGCAGCAGCATCTGTCGCTTTTGCAGCGCCTTTCCTGGTGAGTAACCCATATCCGGCCAAAAGAACTACGCCCTCGCAATTTTTGATAACGATAAACGAAAAAACCGAAACATCAATACCGGCGAAGAATGAGGATGGCTCCGTTTATCTGAAGTACGACCTCGGCGGCCTGTCAGATGGCACATACACGGTCTACGTCAAGGCTATCAATAAAAAAGGGGTCGAGTCATCCCCTTCTGTCTATTCTTTTATAAAAACGGGTTCCATGGTGGAAGCCTTCATACCTCCGACACCTAAGGAAAAACGAAACCCGAGCAGAAGTTCTCTCACATACAAAAACTATCCCGGGTATATAAACAGATAGCGTTACCATACAGAAAATTTTCTTGCCGTCCCTTTTCAGGAAAAGGTAATCTGGCAATGACTTCCTTAAACTGCCCCTTGAGCCAACCCCAAAAGTGTTTGATGAGGTTCGTCTCCTAAGGGTATGGCGGTAGATTGCTACCCTATCAGCAAGAGCATACAGTCTGTTTTTGTGATGAAACGAAGCGTTATCCATGACAATAACCGTGCTTTCGGCACATGGTCAGATTCAAGCCATGCCTAAAACGTGCCCTTGTACTGCATGGTGAAGTAATGCTTTAAGCTGCGACAATCCCAGTTCGTCTGAATTTTCGGAGAGCATTACCTAATATATATAGATAGGCAGTTTGCTGCAACGAGAAGAGAAGAATTGGTTTGTAGAGGTAACAGCATGCCAAATACGAAGTGTAAGGTCAGCCATAAGCTCTTATCACCTTGGTACGCCGTGTAAATATGACGAGGTGATGGCGAGTACTGCTGTTGTCTGTGGGCTTTGCCGACGATATGGCGTTCAGGCGGCAGCGCTTTAAGCAAAGGCATCCCAATTAAAAGTACAATTCATTAAGCGCTTCGCTTTGTCATAGAGGTTGCAGTATCACGACCACCGAGTATCCAGGCCACAATTCTCCGTGTGTGCTATGGCGGGGGTAAGTCGTCTGCCAAATTCCAGTGGTGGTGCGAACAATGTATGCACAAAGCGCATGGCGAGAGGAATCTTAAAGGGCTGCCAAGGAAAGTACACGCAGGGCTCTTAACTTCCATTCTCGAAACACATTTTTTCCATATATAAACGGCCCGCCTGTGATTATCCATGAACCTATACGTCTGGAAATATCTCCTCTCAATGCTGATCTTCCGCTTTATAAGGAATTGATATCCCTGAAACTCATTATGCGCATTGCTTCAATTCAGCCTACCTTGAGGACCCTATGCGTCTCCGCATATTCACGATCAGAACTGTGGCAACGGGGAGTATCAGTCCTATCAGGGTCGCTGCTATCATCAGATTACCCAGGGCCTCGTACCTGCCGCGCTCGACCACAAAAATCTCATTGAGATAATTGGTCCCGAGACTTGATGCGGAGAGGGCAAGATTGGTGAAGGCTGCCATGACGGCAAAATAAGTAGCCTTCTTGTCGCTCGGGGCTTCCCTGGCGATCCACGCCAGCATAGGGATCATGGCAACCTGGCCCAAGGGGGAATCCGCCATGGTATCAATGATGGCAATGGTTCGAGCTCCGAAGCCGAATGCCCTTTGCGTCCACTCATGGAGACCGTAGTACATCCCGATAAAGGGCATGATCATCAAGGTGCTATAAATCGAGAGAAAAACGACAAGATAAGGAATTGGTCTCCGAGCCATCCATCCCCTGAGGGCAAACATGCCGATAATGGCCAGTATAGCAGAAACCTGACGGAGGGTGCCGAAGAACGCCTCGTCGAACTCAAGTACATCAATCTGCCACCAGTTTGCTCCTGCGCCTATCCCTGGCATAGCCCTGAACACGAAGACAATGATCGCGATACCTATGATATCACGACGCTTGGCAGGATCAAGGTCCTTAAGGAGCTGGCGCATGAGATAACTGATTGCGGCTAAGGAGGCAAGGAAAATAATCTCCTTTTTTGCAGGAACCGGCGAAAGCCCGAGGAGCAGGCTTACCCCGACAAAAACGGCGCTTCCTCCCAGTATATACCAGTCAGGGCGTTGCGTGCGTTCTTCAGAGTGCAGCAGTTTGCATATCTCTTCCTTAGAGCGGCCTGCCCGTTTATACCCGATGCGGAGTCTCCGGAGATTCCATGTCCCGAGCACGGCGCCCAACACGGAGATTACCGGTATAATAAGGGACAGCTCATACATGGCTTTATAGGACATGGTCTTGGCAAGCCAGCCGCCGACCCCGGCAACAACGGCACTTCCGCTAATGATAGCGACCCGTCCGAGAGTCTGCATGGTGACATGCATACGCCTGAGCATGTCCTCTGGAACGGGCGAACCGTCTTTATTATAAGGTTGGACCGCCTCGACGGTCATGGCGTCGGCCACTACATCCTGAAGCATAAACCCGACGGGAGAAATAAGTGTGGCGATCACATACCATACATCAGGCGGCAGTATGGTTGCCATCAATTCCTTGTAGCCAGTAAGGCCTACCATGATCATCAGGCTTGCGGCCATTAGAACCGCCCCAAAATAGACAAAGACGGTCTTTCGATGCCAGAAAAGATCCACAAGATGGCCGAAAGGCATTTTCAATGCCCAGGGAAGTCCGGTCCAGAACGCGAGACTCGCAAGGAATGCCGCTGAAAGCCCAAGGCTCTCCTTTACAAAAAAACTCTCGATGATCCCGGTAAAACCCGAAACACCGGCCGCCAGATACACCATGAGCGGGGGCATGTAACCCCATCGCATCTCCCGCACGATACCCAGAAAATCCTGTGTGAACCATCGCCAAAGACGATGGTAATGCAACGGCAACATTCTATATTTCCTTCCCGAGTTTTCCCGGTGTTAAATTTATGATCACTTTCCCGCGAATAACACCGTGATGATGTCTATTTAAATATCGCGGCATCTCAAGATCGGGGCCAAAATCCATTCTTTAAGCCGAAGCTCAAGACCATAACTTTTAGAGCTTATCCCATGAAAAAAACATAAGTCAATATTTTATACGAGAAGGTACGTGTCCGCCCTCTGCCGGTCATTTGTTCCAATCGGTAATGGCAATGGCCCCTGCCAGGCATTTAAATATGGGACGGTTAGCATCGTATTGCCATGTATAACCAACCCTCGTATACTTAACCCGGGCCGCCCCAACCCCTCAAAAGGTCACTTTGGTGTATAGGCAAGCGAGGGAAGTACTGCGAGAGCTGATTCTGGTTTCCCGAGAAAGAATCAGGGAAAACATCCGAAATGCCACCACCGTAACAATCTCCTCCTTCGTGTACGGTCTCATCATTGCGGGTAATATCGACCTTCATGAAGAGGACATGGCAACGCTTTGTCTATACTTTTCAGGAAAAGTGCACAAGTTGGTCGCTGTGGCTTATTTGCAAGGGCACAAGCAGCAGCCTATGTCGTGGTCGCTATCTTTCAATTTTATTATGTAAGGCGGGGGCATAACGGTTTGCTCCCGTAGCCGCCTCGGTGTACCATAGGCTATCGTCGGTTCGGTATAGTCTTAAAATTGGTGAGTTATTATCTTTGTCCAGTCGCCGGCAAGGCTCACATCGTAGTTGTTCCAGGTTGCCAAGCTCTTTTCTGCAACGTTGAGGTCTCCGTATTTGATATCAATAATGGGGATCGGGATAGACGACGGTCAGGAGGTGGTGGTGGAGAAAGGGGTGTGATTACGAAAGACTTGACAGCTTTTAGGAAATAAGTTAAATATTATCGGTTTACTGTGGAGTGGGACATCATAAAGTTCCCGGGATGGATATCCCCTCCGAATTCTTCCGTACGCCCCGAGGACCGTTCGTATGAGGCGGTATCTACGTGTTGCTGTCGGCTATATCCATTGGCCGGGGATGGATGTGCGTTCTGATGATTAAGGTTCGCGCCTCTTGCCTCCCAAAGTCGATGCAACCGTGCAGATATTAGGGATAACCGGAAAAAGACGGCATAAAAGCCTGATAACCAAGAGCTTAACGGCAGTGATCTCGAATTCATATGAAAAGGAGTCTGCATTATGAACATAGTTGTATGTGTGAAACAGGTCATAGACCCTGAAGCGCCTAGCAGCGTTTTCCGCATTGATGAAGCAACCCAAAAAGGGAAGAATATTGACGACAGCCCGCCGGTGCTTGACCCTTATGGAGAGTATGCTTTGGAAGGAGCCTTACGGCTCAAGGCCGACAAGGGCGGCAAAGTTACGGTTATTTCCATTGGAAACGACTTCGACCAGAATGCGATGAAAAAATCACTTGCCATCGGTGCAGATGAATTGATTCTCGTAGAGGATGATTCTTTAAAGGATTTGGATGCGTATGGCACAGTCTGCGGACTGGTGCAGGCCATAAAGAAGGTGGGCGATTACGACCTGATCCTGACCGGCCGTGAAGCATCCGATACAAACGCCGGACAGACGGGTTCGGGTATTGCCGAAGCCATGGGACTCCCACTCGTTACCCTTGTCCAACAAATTGATATTGATGGCAGCCAGGCAAAGATCCAGAGAGTGATCACCGACGGGTATGAGTCAGTAACCATCCCCCTCCCTGCCGTGCTGACAATCAGCAATGAAATAGGCGAAGTGCGGTTTCCAAATATGAAAGGTATTATGGCGGCCAAGAAAATGAAGCCCACCGTCTATGGGCCTGGTGATATCGGAATGGACACAGTCCCGAAAAAATCAAAAATGGTCCGGCTCTACCAGGAAGTCTCGGAAGCTCATTGTGAATTCATCAAGGGGGAATCTCCCGAGGAAATGGCTGTAAATCTGGCTGAAAAACTTCGTGAAGCAAAGTTATTTTAAGAAAAGGAGATAGCCCGATGGCTGAATATAAGAACGTAGGTGTCTTTTGTGAAACAAATGGAGGGAAGTTAGCTCCCATATCCACCGAGAGTCTAGGAATCGGTCGGAAACTTGCCGACGATCTGGGTCAGTCGCTCGTGGCCCTGTTGATCGGGGATCAGGTGGGCGATGCAGCCAAAGATGCGATTCGCTATGGAGCCGACAAGGTCTATGTGGTGGACAATCCAATGTTCAAAGACTATCTGTCGGATTCGTATGTTGAGGTTGCGCAGAAGCTGGTGGATCAAGCGTCCGCGCAGATCGTGATCATGGGCCAGACTGATATGGGCAGAGATCTTGCGCCACGGCTGGCGTTTCGTCTTGGAACCGTGTCTACTTCGGACTGTTTGGAGTTGGCTATTGACGGAGCTTCCAAGCGTCTGCTACAGACTAAGCCTGTTTACGGTGGCAATGCCAAAGAGGTATTCATTATCGATACCGACCCGCAGATAGTCACCATTCGCAGCAAGGCCATGACAGCGTTGGCACCCGAAGATGCCAGGCAAGGTGAAGTGGTTGCATTTGATGCTGCTATCGATGTCGCTACGCTGAAAATGAAACTGCTGGAAAAAGTAGTCGAAGAGGTAACAGGAGTAAAACTGGAAGAGGCAACTATAGTAGTCTCCGGTGGACGGGGTATCGGCAGTCCTGAAGGGTTCTCACAGTTGGAAGAATTGGCAGCGCTCTTTAAAGGAGCGGTGGGAGCGAGTCGTCCTGCAGTCGATCAAGGTTGGTTACCCCCTAACCGGTTGGTGGGCATTACAGGTAAGATTATTGGACCTGACCTGTATATCGCAGTGGCAATTTCCGGTTCCACGCAGCACATGACAGGATGCGGAGGATCCAAAACCATTGTCGGCATCAACTTGGATCCGGAGGCCGGCATTTTTAAACGCGCCCATTTTGGAGTGATCGGGGATTGGAAAGCAGTTGTGCCTGCGCTCACGGAAAAAATAAAAACAATGATCGGTTAATTGAGAAACACGGGCGGCCCTGGGTCATATCATTGACTGACCAGGGCCGCATCGGTTATAGCCAACCGCAGCAAAGCGTATCACACAGAAGTGTCCTGAAAAAATATTTGGATATTTATAGGATTTATGGGTCTCTTGATACTGTGAGAGGGACAGTGTATATAGCTTTAGGGAAAATAATACAGACAGGAGAAAAAGGATCCTATTGCGTGAGACATACCCGGTGAACGGGAGGGAAATAGCAAGGACCTCTAGAAATGGTAAGATGTAAATGTGCAATTAGCTCTTCTGTCTGCTCGTGATCATTAAAGGATGTGTCGGGTGGACTAGAAAATTTTTCTAGACCTATCTTGACGCCATCCCAGTATGATTTGCCTAATATTCCAAATCAAGTTGGACAGGGCAAAATGAAATAGGGAGCTTTGAGGGACCGTCTGGGCAGGTCGTGAAATTTCGATATTACCCCTAATATAGACTCATGGCCCCAAGTCAAGTTCATGTTTTCCTGAATTTTTCGTATCTTATGAGGCCACTCAACAAACGTGGATCAAACATATAAATTATTTAAGCCGAAAAAACATCAAGAGAACCAAAAAACTATACAGCCACAACTTTCCCCTTTACTATTGAAGGCCAAGGACATCTCGCATCGTATATGCACCATGTGTCTTCTGGAAAAGCCACTTGGCCGCAAGTACAGCTCCTTTCGCAAAGTTATCTCTACTGTACGCTCTGTGGGTAATCTCCAACCTTTCCCCTATCCCTGCAAACATCACCGTGTGCTCACCCACCACATCTCCGCCTCTCAGGGCAAGTACTCCAATTTCATCCTGCTTCCTTTCTCCTGTAATCCCCTTCCTCCCGTATATCTCCAGCCATTCCTTTTCCGGCTGCACCCCCTTAATCACTTCCATGAGTTTCACCGCTGTGCCGCTAGGGGCGTCTTTCTTTAGCCTGTGATGCATCTCGACTATCTCGGCATCATAGTCTTCCTTCAGTATCCTTGAAACCTTCTCTACTATATCAAACATGAGGTTCATTCCCACACTCATATTTGGGGAGATTACAACCTTCGCATCTTTAGCGCTCATAATCTCTTTTAGGGCTTCCGCCTTCAATCCCGTCGTCCCTATCACTATCCCTTTGGCGTGCTCTACCGCTGTCCTGAAATTCTGAAGCGACGATTCAGGTCCGGTAAAATCGATGACCACATCACACATATCTATAATCTTAGCCAGTTCGTCCGTCACCGGACATGCGGTCGTCCCTTCGCCGACGTTCTTACCGGCCATCGGATGCCCGGGGATTTCTGTGCAACCCGTCACAGCCACTTCGGGATCGGCTTGGGCGAGCCTCATGATGACGCTTCCCATTTTTCCTGCCACTCCGGTGACGATGAGGCGCACCATCGCTATTCCCTCCTCAGCAGATCGTATTCTTTGAGGATGCCTTTAAGGAAAGCGCTGCTTCCCTGGGAAAGAGGACACAACGGAAGCCTAAACTCCTTCTCGATCATTTCCATATGATACAACGCTTCTTTCACGGGGATTGGGTTCGTCTCCACGAACATGGCCTGCATGATGGGGAGCATGGCTACATTTAGATCTCTTGCTCTATCTATGCTTCTCTCCTCCATGAAAGCCTTGTAGATCGCCTTCAGTTCTTTCGGCATAATATTGGATATGACGGAAATAACACCCACTGCGCCCACGCTCATCATGGGAAGGAAAAGGTTGTCATCCCCTGAGACTATGGCAAACTTACCTTTCGTGAGCCTGTAAATATCGGCCACCTGGACGAGAGAACCTGACGCTTCCTTTATTCCCACAACGTTTGGGATCTCAGCGATCCTCGCGATGGTCTCGGGGGTCATATTGATTCCCGTCCTGCCAGGTATATTATAAAGGACAAGAGGTATGTCCACCTCTTCAGCCACTTTTTTGTAATGCAGGTAAAGTCCTTCCTGTGTGGGCTTGTTATAATAAGGTGTTGTGAGAAGGCAGGCATTTGCGCCTAGCTTCTTCGCCATTTCCGTAAGCTCTATCGTTTCGGTGGTACTATTGGAACCAGTTCCCGCAATCACCGGTACTTTGCCGTGTACAAATTTCAGGGTTAGCTCAATCACTCTCGCGTGTTCGTCATAGGAGAGAGTTGCCGCTTCACCCGTACTTCCGCAGGGCACTATCCCATCCACGCCGCCTTCAAGCTGAAATTCTATAAGCCTCTTGAAGGCCTCCTCATCGAAGCGGTATGCGGTAAAGGGGGTTACTAACGCCGTGTAAATCCCTTTTAATTCCATAGTTTCTCCTTTCTATAAGAGCGCTTCGTCATTCAGTTTACCTACATAAATAAGCCTCGTGTCTCCTTCAAGGTAGACTTCTCCATCAAGGTAGACTTTTAGTATCTCTCCACCCTTCGTCTTTATGTTCACAGGGCTTTTCACCAGCGCTTTTTCCTTCAATATAACACCCACAGCCACTGCTCCCGTGCCGCAGGCGTAGGTCTCTCCTTCCACTCCCCTCTCGTATGTCCGGAGCTTCAGATTCTCTTTGTCAATGATCTCAACAAAGTCTACGTTCGTTCCTTTCTCGCCGAACACCTTGTGGTGGCGGACAAGCCTTCCGAGTTCCTCAACAGGCATATGGTCTACATCATGGACAAGAAGAACCGCATGCGGCACGCCTGTATTGACGCTGCTCAAGAATATCTCCTTGTCTTCAAGGCCCACGGGATAATCAAGCTTCATGCCCACCGGGGCGGTAAGCTGCAGCTTTACCCGCATTCCGCTCACCTCTGCTTTTATCACCCCGGCAATAGTCTCGAAGGTCATTTTTTCCTGCGTGATGCCATTCATATAGGCGAACCTCGCCGCGCACCGACCGCCGTTCCCGCACATCTCTGCTTCGGAACTGTCGGCGTTGTAGAATCTCCAGCTGAAATCGTGTTCATCGGAATTTTCAATAAGTATGACGCCGTCCGCACCGACCGAGTGATGTATTCTGCATATTTTTTTGATAAACCCGGTGACGTCAGGGAAATCCCTGTCAACTTTACCGTCCCGGTTGTCGATTATTATAAAATCGTTTCCACTTGCGCTCATTTTGAAAAATTCCAAGGCAACCAATTTACTACACCTCCAAAAATGATGGGATTGATTCTCCTCTTATCAGATCCTTGTATGTCTCTCTCTTTCGTATCACTGCAAATTCTCCACCCTTTACAAGCACTTCTGCGACCCTACGCCTCGAATTATAATTCGATGACATGGAAAAACCGTACGCACCAGCACCCATAACGGCCAACAATTCGTTCTTTTCAAGGTACGGCATTTCCCTATCTTTTGCAAGAAAATCTCCGGATTCGCAGATGGGACCGACAATGTCCACCTTCCCTTCTGTCCGGCCCCCCTCCTTCGCGGGAATGATCTTGTGGTATGCGCCATAGAGAGAAGGCCTCACCAGATCGTTCATCGCCCCGTCTATGACGTAGAACGTCTTCCCAGGAGGTCGCTTCACATAGAGAAGGCGGGTCACAAATATGCCGCTGTTCCCGATTAATACCCGCCCAGGTTCAAGTATCGCCGTGAATCCCGTCTCCTTCAACTCCTCGCCTACCACCCGTCCGTAGTCTTCAGGGTCGGGAGGAAGCTCATCCTTGTAAGTAATGCCAAGACCGCCGCCTATATCAATATAACTCAACTTTATACCTTCGCCAAAAAGCCTCAATACCATTGCCTTGAGAAAGCGCACAGCCTCCACGAAGGGAGCCAGGTCCAGAATCTGAGAGCCTATATGGGAGGATATGCCCACAGGATTAAGGTATTTGTGGTTTCGCGTCTTTTTGTATAGTCTGAAAGCATCATCCCATGGCACCCCGAATTTATTCTTCTTGAGGCCCGTCGTTATGTAGGGATGAGTCTTTGCGTCAATCTCCGGGTTCACCCTGACGGAGACGGGTACTGCTTTTTTCATGCGCGAGGCAACCCGTCCCACGACGTCAAGTTCGTCTTCCGATTCCACGTTGATCATGAGGACGTCGGCCTTGACGGCCGCTACAATCTCCTCTTCCGTCTTCCCTACTCCGGAGAAGACTGTCTTCCGTCCGGAAATGCCTGCCTTGAGCGCCCTGAACAGCTCTCCTCCTGACACTATATCGACGCCTCCACCCAGACTTCCGATGATTTTGAGGATCGAGAGATTAGAACATGCCTTGCAGGAGTAACACGTGAGGTGCGGCGTTGCTCTGAAAGCATCTTCAAAAGCCAGGAAGCGTCTCTCGAGAGTTTTGTAACTGTAAATGTAGACCGGCGTCCCCGTGGCCTTCGCAATCTTGGCGACAGGCACATCTTCGCAATATAACTCACCATTTCTGTACTGGCAATAATTCATTATTCACTCTTTTATTAATATAATGATGGACTCTTTGGAGTTTTCGCTTTCGTTGCCGAATGTATCCACCGCCGTCACATAGTAGGATACGTATCTTGCCTCGGGGAGATTTCTATCAAGGTAGGAAGGTTCTTTGAGTGGTTCTGTGTTCATTTTCACGGTTTTTCCGCTTGCTATTCTGTACACATTATAACCCAGCAGGTCCGGCTCCGTGTTCATTTTCCACGTGACCAAGACCTCTCGCTCATTCTTTTCCGTCTTTATTTCTCTCGGAGCCGCCGGAGGCGTCCTGTCGATTGGGTGGGCCGACAGCTGAACGCCTTTCCCCTCCCATCTCATGCCAGACTTTAAAGCCACAGCCCTCACCTCGTACTGATATGTCTTCCCGTTTTCAAGCCCGGAGTCGACGAAAAATGATGTAGAGAGCGGGGCAGGGTTGACCGGAAAGAGGGGATAGACGCCTTCCCTCAACCTATAAACATTATAGAGAAGGTTCTCTTCCTTGTCCCATGTAAGCTCAATCCTCTCATACTCTCCTCTGGCCTGGACGCCTGCGGGAGGAACCGGAACCGCTTGCCACGTTATGGTAAATGTATTCGAAGCGTCGCCTGCGGTACCAAGTTTCGTCAATGGGTGCACCCGGTAAGAGTAATGAAAGCCAGTCCTAAGGTCGTCATCTGTAATATAGAGCCTTCCCTTTGCTATCGTGTATCCCTGTTGTTCCTCCAACAGGATCTCTTTGAAGGGCTCAAATCCCACCATGCAGCTCCCGCAGCTTTTCAAGACTCTAAAACCAGAAAGGTCTTTCAACTCAGCTCCTGTCACATCCCTCGAAGGAATGGTGAAGGAGAGGAATAGAACACCTTCCTTGATATCCCCCGCGACATCTTTTATACCTCCGGGAATAGGCAGATTCTGAGGCGCAGGGAAACTTTTCTTGCCGCAACCCGCGACGCCAAAAAAAGTCAGGGCCACGCTAATAATCAGAATTGAGATAGCGTTTTTCCGCATTGAGCTCCTTTTCCACTTCGGAGAAAGAGGCCGCCCCCGCTGTTCGCCGATTGGATAAAATTCTCCGAGGGTCAATATGGTCAAATATATCGCTGTCGAAAGCCCCGGAATACGTCTTCATATCTTCTATGTTCATGGCCGAAAGGGCCGTACCATTTTCCTCGCAGTCCCTTACCAACCTCCCAACTATTGAATGGGCTTCCCGGAAAGGGACCCCTTTCATGGTCAGGTATTCCGCCATTTCAACGGCGGACATATAACTCCCCGCCACCGCAGCCTCCATCCTGGCAACCTTCACTTCCATGCCTTCCACGCACAAGGTCATAATGGATAATGCGTCTTTGACCGTGTCGACCGCATGGAAGAGCGGCTCTTTATCCTCTTGAAGATCTCTATTGTATGTCATGGGCAGCCCCTTAAGAAGAGATAAGAGGGCGAACAGATCGGCCATGACCTTTGAAGCCTTGCCTCTCGTCAGTTCGAGGGCGTCAGGGTTTTTCTTGTGAGGCATAAGACTGCTCCCCGTACAAAGCTCGTCAGGGAGTGACACATATCCGAACTCTTCAGTAGAGAATATGATGAGATCCTCCGACAACCTGCTTAAGTGCATCATAATCATGGCAAAGACATATATGGCGTCGACGATGAAGTCTCTGTCCGCCACCGTATCCATGCTGTTTTCTGAAACTCTGGAAAACCCGAGTCTTTCTCTCACGAATTCGCGGTCAAGTGGTATGGTGGAGCCTGCAAGAGCTCCACTCCCAAGGGGCAGGACATCGACGGCGTGCATAACCCCTTTAAGCCGCTCCCTGTCTCTCTTTAGCATATAATAGTATGCGAGAAGATAGTGGGCAAATGGCACCACCTGGGCCTTCTGCATATGGGTATAGCCAGGCATAAAAACTCCGTTCCCTTTTTCCCCTTTATTGATCAGCGCCTTGAGCAATCCGACAAGAATTTCATCGACTCTTGCCATCTCGGCCCTGAGAAAGAGCCGCATGTCGAGGGCAACTTGGTCGTTCCTGCTTCTCCCTGTATGGAGTTTCTTCCCTGCGTCGCCCGTCTTTTCTATGAGCCGGGCCTCGATATGCATGTGGATATCTTCCATGGACGCAGAAAATAGAAACGTGCCCTCCCTTATTTCCGCCTTTATCTCATCCAGAGCGGTCAGGATTGCATCCCTTTCCCCGCCACTAAGTACGCCTATTTCCCTTAACATCTCCGCATGGGCCTTACTCCCCTCAATGTCGTACTCGAAAAGGGCCCAGTCAAAATCAATGGATGCGCTGTACCGTTCCATAAGCGGATTCGTCTCTTTTTTGAATCTGCCTCCCCACGCCTTCATGTTCTCTCCCCGAAAATGGCCGTGCCCACTCTCACCATGGTGGAGCCTTCCTCAATGGCTACTTCGAAATCGGACGACATCCCCATGGAAAGTTCCTTCATATCAAGGCCGAATTCCCTGTTGGCCCGCCCTAAAATATTCCTTAAGGAGGCAAACACGCCCCGCACCTCCTCCGGGTCGTCGACAAAAGGCGCCATGGTCATGAGCCCGACCGGTTTCACGTGTTTCAGGGCTACAACTTTCTTCAGCATGCGCCTTAATCCCTCTTCTTCCGTACCGTGTTTGGAAACCTCCCTGGAGAGGTTGAGCTCAAAAAGGATGTTCATGGGTTTTCCATATTTATCGAGACCCTCCGCAATCTCCAATCTATCCACTGAGTGAACATAGTCGAATAGAGGCGGTATATATTTGAGCTTATTCGTCTGGATATGTCCGATCATGTGCCAGCAGACTTTCTCCTCAAAGCCCTCAATTTTTTTTTTCGCTTCCTGGATATAGTTCTCTCCGAAATCAGTGAGTCCCGCCCGGACTGCCTCTTGAATTTTATCCGAATCGACTCGTTTCGTCACACCAATGAGCAGCACCTCGGATTCGGCCCTGCCGGCCCTGCACGCAGCCGCTGATATCCGCTCTCTTACAGCCCTGATTGTATCCTCAATATTCATCACGAAAGAACGCCCAGTGACAGGAGTGCTTCTGCAACTTCACAAATAGGGAGACCTACCACGTTCGAATAAGAACCTTTTATCTCTTTAACCATATATCCGCCTTTGCCTTGGACGGCATAAGACCCGGCTTTGCCGAGCGGTTCCGACGTCTTTACATAGCGCATTATCTCCTCGTCGGACAAGTCCCGCACATGGACTCTCGTTTCGATCGCATCACGGTGCATAATATCTTTCAATACATTCAGGATACAGTACCCGGTAATCACCTTGTGCCACTTGCCTCTGAGCGACCTTAGCATATTGAAAGCGTCCGCCTCATCCCTGGGCTTCCCCAGCACCCGGCCTTTGTTCACCACTATGGTGTCTGCGCCGATCACCCATTTATCGGTAAAATGTTCCCCCACTTTGAGGGCTTTCTCCATGGAAACCCTGAGCGTAAAATCCCTCGGAGATTCATCCTTTTTTTTCCGCTCATCTATGTCAGGGGGGATGATCGAAAAGGAGATGCCAAGACTTCTCAGTATATCAACCCTTCTTGTGGATTCGCTCGCCAGTACTATCGAATCCCCGTTTCTAACTTGAAACATGTTGACTCCTAAATGTAGAATAGAAAAATATATGAAATCAATTATAATTTCAAGATAAATCTATTGTACCAAAAAAGAGGTCGTCATGGAAGAGGTCATCCAAATTACCACAACTGCGGATAACAAGGAAACCGTTGAGCGCATAGGCATGTCGCTCGTAGAGAAAAAACTCGCAGCCTGCATCCAGATACTGGGTCCCATCAAAAGTGTGTACAGGTGGAAAGGAAATGTAGAGAACGCCGAAGAATGGCTCTGCCTCATTAAGAGCAAAACATCCCTGTATAAGGAGATAGAGACAGATATCCTCCGTCTCCACCCTTATGAACTGCCGGAGATAACCGTAACCGATGTCATTGGCGGGTTGGCAGGGTATATCCGGTGGGTGGAGGATGAGACGCGGTGAGCGAACAGAAGTAGCGGCTCTAGCCGTACCCCCCCCCAAGCAGGGGATGTAGAGCACTCAATTCCGACTAATCCTGTTTCCGGATATACTTTTGGTCGCTTAGAAGCACTGTGTAATCACTTATTTTTAGCTACTGTTGGTTCCGTGACTCAAATGGACGGTTTCCTTCCATTTCTCTCCATCCCTCAATCATTTCACGCCTTTTTCCTCCACACATTTCCCTCCAGGATCATGGACCAGGACACCTTCCTCTTTGAGCCCTGCACAGGAAAGCCTGCCGGAAAAATCGGAAAACCAGCGAGCCTTACTATCTTATTTTCATTACCTTTGGGGCTGGTCTGTCGCGGATGTCCCGTGGGCAGTGGTGCGAGGGCTCTGTTGCCTGATCACCATCCCTTCAACCTGACCTGCAAGAACACCAAGTACGTGAACGGGCAAGCATTCACAAATGGACAATCCCCCCTTGATGGTGGACATGCGCAACCCTTGTCTATCCGATAGATGTCCCCGCCGTATCGGTTGAAGGGCTTTGAGCCGGGTAGTTAAATATTCCAGGACCGCTTCGGAATATTTGCAAAACAAGTCTTTTTGTTGACACGCGGGTGAACGGTCGCTAATACTGTATCATGTCTTTGAAGAACTTCTTCGGCCTGCCGAAAAACGTGTGTGTTCTGGGAATTGTCAGTCTTCTCATGGATATAAGCTCCGAGATGATCTACCCTTTGGTCCCTCTTTTTCTCAACAATGTCCTCTATGCCTCAAAGACATCAATCGGATTGATTGAAGGCATAGCCGAAAGCATGGCAAGCGTCCTAAAGGTCTTCTCAGGATGGCTCTCCGACCGGCTTGGCAAGCGGAAATCTATCATATTGTGGGGATATGGTATTTCGGTTTTCAGCCGACCTATACTCGCAACCGCATCTTCGTGGATCGGTGTACTCACATACCGGTTTACCGACAGAGTCGGTAAAGGGGTGAGGACGGCTCCCCGAGATGCCATCATCGCAGATTCCACGGATAAGTCTATTTTGGGAAAGGCCTTCGGTTTTCACCGTACTATGGATACTACGGGTGCGGCAATAGGAGCGTTCATCGCGTTCCTGATACTGAATTTTCTGCACGGCAGCTTCAGGTCCGCCTTTTGGTTCTCCATGGTGCCCAGTGTCCTGGCCCTCCTCTGCATCATCTTTTTTGTAAAGGATACAAAAAAAGCGCCAGCACTCAAAACATTGTCTCTAAGAATCCATTTTTCCGACAGCAACTTCTCACGTTTTCTGGTGGTCGTTACCGTCTTTACTCTCGGGAAGACATCCGACGCCTTCCTTATCCTGAGAGCCCAGGAATTGGGGGTATCCGTGGCGGTCATTCCCGTTCTCTATCTCACTTTCAATATCAGTTCTGCCCTCTTTTCCACCCCTGCGGGGATGGTGACGGACAAGGTAGGCGGGAAGGGAATGATACTTTTTAGTTATTTCCTTTTTTCTTTAATTTTTATTGGATTCGCGTTTGCCACGAATCAGATTCACGCCTGGATGCTGTTTATCGTTTATGGCATCTTTGTGGCGATTAACGACGGCGTGCAGCGGGCTTATGTGGGGACCGTGATAAGATCAGAGATAACAGGAACAGGATACGGCGTTTACCACACGATCGTGGGCATCGCATCCCTTCCGGCGAGCATTATAGGGGGAGCCCTCTGGCAAAAGTTCGGTTCCCATGCCCTTTTCTTTTACGGCGCCATGATGTCTTGGGTGTCCATCGTTCTCTTCGTGATACTCCTATATTTTTTTGGAAACAAGGCCCCGGGCAAACCCGAAAAAGGGGAGTATATATCCAATCAATCCCCCCGATAACTCCTACAGATATGGACGACAGAACACGGTAGCAACGCCAGTTTCCATCACCAGTGATGATGCAAGGGGGGCATCCTTACATGACAGATATCGGGAAGAGACGGCCTGAATGAGGCCTCCTTCCTCTTTTTTTAGATTTTACTAATTCCAAGCGTGTAAAAAATATTGAGTCTCGCCCGGGGGGATTCGTATTCGCAACACGAGAAGCATCTCCATAAGAGCCACGCCTTTTCGCAGGTCATGGAGTTTACGCCTTCAGAGATAGAAGCGGCAAAGATAACCCCCCGCCAACTTAAGGGAGGCGTATGGGCATACACGTCATAATAGACAAAACAGGAGAGAGGGTCCGCGATGCAGGGGGATACCAGTATAGATATTGTCAGGAAAGTGCCGACTCCGTCTATGAATTTCGATTCCCCAGGAAAGCGCAGATTCACTACCCCATTAACCCCAGAGCTAAAACAAAAGAGCCTCCAACCCAGGAACACGCTCACAGACATTCAGCGATTTCTCGAACATCAGCGGACAACCACACGACAATTATGGCAAAACGTCAACGACAAGCTTAAAAGAAGCGATAAAAAACTGGAGGAACGGCTCCCTCAAGAATTCCCTAGGAGCGTAGAAATGCCCCCGGCATGACTCGAACATGCGGCACATGGTTTAGGAAACCATTGCTCTATCCGCCTGAGCTACGGGGGCATAATAGATAATTATAGCGGTTTTTTAGCTCTATTTCAACAGGAATGTCACCTCCGAATTGACTCACAATAAATCTTACTCAAGGGAGGAAAAGGATTGTTGGCGCATATATTACCCAATATCTGTCTTTTGGGGGGGGCGTATAAGTCCCCGCTCTAGGGCTCTATCTGCAAAAAGCGGAGAATGCCCTCAAGAGAGACAACAGTCATTTTTGATGAGTTCTGCACCACCACGAGATATGATAGTATGCGATTATCTTCCTTATCTGCCATACCTCAAACCCAGATCTGGATTCCCTCTATACACACAATACATTATAGAGGGGGAATGATATAGACAATCACAGGGGGGAAAGTGATCGGAAAATGCACCTCCCCGCCGCAAGCGGCGGGGTATCCCGGGGTTTACGACTGACTATTGGGAAGCCCCCCAAGGGACAGGGAATTAGACCCGTAGAGATTAAAACAAAGGCTTTTACGGCTGATCATAAGAAAGTAACTTCTTATCAAGAAGTTGCATTGAGTGTAAGGATGCAAGCCCCCTTGAAAAATCACTGCCCTCAAACTCGCCAAAATCATGCTTTTTCAAGGCTTTATGACTGGACGGAACCACGCTTTTTTGCTATTATTATATTCAATTTTTTTATAATTGGATGTACTGGACGAGATGCAAAGTTTTTATGAACTAACACTTACCGACCTCGAAAAGATTATCGGTGCCCTCGGGAACGAGAAATTCCGGGCTCGCCAACTCTATAAGTGGGTCTACAACAAGGGCATCTTGAACTTCTCTTTGATGACCAACATATCAAAGAGCCTCCGCACCGTCTTCGCCGATATGTTCTCCATGGCGCTCCCCTCAATCACCGAAGTAGTGCCCTCCGGCGACGGCTCGATTAAATTCGGCCTCACCATGTCCGACGGCAACGTGGTAGAGAGCGTGCTCATGCCTGATGAGGATCGAAGCTCGCTATGCGTCTCCACCCAGATCGGTTGCAGGATGGGCTGCAAGTTCTGTGTTACGGGGAAGATCGGCTTCCGCCGGAACCTCTCTGTCTCCGAGATAATCGGTCAAGTGATGGCGGTGAAACAGTATCTCGGCGAGAAGTATATATCTAATATCGTTTTTATGGGTATGGGCGAACCCATCGACAACTTGGACAATGTCCTCGTTTCTCTCGAAATCCTGAAGGCCGAACTGGGTCTTGATTTTTCCCACCGGAGAATCACCATCTCTTCCGTAGGTCTTCTCGACGGACTCCAGGCAATACAGCCGAAAGTAGCCAGCATCGCCATATCGCTCAATGCAGCTGACGATCAGACCAGATCATTTCTCATGCCCATCAACCGCCTTTATCCAGTAAGGAAGGTCATCAATTTCGTGAAAGGTTTCAAGGGGAGCCGAAGAATCAGGATCACCTTTGAATACGTGATGTTGAAAGGTATCAACGACTCCATGGAGAATGCGAAGAGTCTCGCCCAACTCCTTGCAGGCGTGAAGTGCAAGGTGAACCTCATTCCGCTCAACGAATCGCCTTACATCGAATTCAAAACGCCCTCCCAGGAGACCGTGGAGCAATTCCAAGAGTACCTTCACGAAAAACACTTCATCACCATCGTGAGGAATTCGCGAGGAAAAGACATCTGGGGCGGATGCGGCCAGCTCGGCATGAAATATCTTGAGGAGCTTAAAACTCAATGAAAGGCAGACTACCGGTATACAGAGATTCCTTTTTTTGTGGCACTGAACGGCCCGACGGGCTCGAACTGGCCATGTCTTACGAGAGCCACCTCGTTCTCTGCGACCTATTTGCGGACACAAGGTTTGAAGGATACACGGACGTCCTCCATGGCGGTATGATTTTCGGCATCATGGACGTTATGATCTGGTATGTCATTTTCATGGAAACGAAAAAGATATGCATGACCAGAAAGACGGAAACCGAGTTCCTGAAGCCTGTCATGTGCAACGTCCACTATACCGCCAAAGCCCAATTTCTCCACATTGACGACAGGGATGCGTACGCCGAGGCATGGATCGAGAATGAAAACGGCGAGATCTGCGCGAAAGTAAACGCCCTCTTCCGCGAAGCCCGCATCCCGGTAAGTCATTTCATAAACCGGTTTGATTTCAGTATTACGACTCCGGAGATAAGGGATCATTTTCTCTCCCTCTTGGAATGAAACAAAGTGATCCGCATCGTCGTCAGCGGTTAAGAACTGGTCATTAGTCATTGCGGCGCATCTCCTTTCGGCGCTATGACAAAAAAGCAACTGGGGCTAAGTTAGTTAGAAGTTAAAGGGCCAAAAAAGTCTGAATTCCGGATTAAACCAGAAATAACAAAATCCCTAAATAACTGCCAAGGGTACTATACGCCACATTATAGCGCCACACTCGAAATTATATAAACTATCTCCTTTTGGACAGTATTCATACTCAAATAACAACCACACAGGTCAATTACCGCTGGATTCATGGTCGGAGCACGGAATGACGGAAAGGGCAACAGAGGAATCGTGCAGGCGGTGGCATGGCTCTATGCTCGAACGTGCCCGCCTTGGCCTGTATGCTTTCTAAAATCTGGGCGACAAAAATAGAGGCGCCGCAGGCATATATTAAGGTTACTCGGCCAATGGCGAGATGAACCTCCCCGCCGCAAGCGGCCGGGGTATCCCGCGGGGTTTACGACTGACTATCAGGAAGCGCCCCAAGGGTCGGAGAATTAGGCCCGTAGAGATTAAAGAAGACGGTATACCAAGACTATAATTTGACGGAGATGATTTTACTTATGCCTTCCTCTTCCATCGTCACGCCATAGACCGAGTTCGATGACTCCATCGTGATGCGGTTGTGGGTAATAAAGATGATCTGCGTCTTGGCGCTCATTTCACGGATGATGTTCATGAGGGATTGGAGGTTCGCGTCATCCAACGGCGCGTCGATCTCGTCCATGAGCACGAAGGGGCTCGGTTTGGTGTCGATAAGAGAAAGGAGGAATGATAGGGAAATCAGAGCCTTCTCCCCGCCCGAGAGCTGCTCCATACGCGCCACTTTCTTGCCTGGCGGCTGAACGTACATGTCGATGCCGGCCATATCCTGGTTGAAGACAAGATGGCCCCTCCCCCCCTTGAAAAGCATCTCGGTGAATCTCTTGAAAGCCTTGTTTACCGTCTCGAAGGTTTCGAAGAATATCTCCTTCGTCATGTTATCGATCTTGATGATCGTCTTCCTGAGAGAATCAGCGGCGTTTTTCAAATCCTCCATCTGCTTCTTGAGGAAGTCTACTCTTTCCTGCAATTCAAGGTATTCTTTCTCGGCCCGGAAATTGACCTCACCCACTCTCTCGATCTTCCCGGTGATGTTATCACGCTCCGTCTCAAGATCGGAAGAGGTCGGGGGTGCGGGCACATCCTCAATGTCTTTGAGACCGTACATCGTGGTGAGCCGTTCTTCTATGACATTCCTCTTTTCCATGAGCACGAGCATCTCTTTTTCGAGACTCTCCTGTCTCGACCTGATGCGAGCCATTTCCTTGCCCAGACCTTCACCGCTCTCCTGGAGGGCGTGACGCTCCATGTGGATGTTTCCAGACGTCTCCTTCAGTTTTTCATACCGTTTGATCTGCCCCTCAACTGCCTTCTTCAGGTTATCGTAATTCTCCTCAAGGGAGGCCGCCTTTTTCGCACACTCTGCCATGCGCGCCTCGGTCGCCATGGTTTTGGCGAAGGCCCTGCTCTTTTCCTTGCCGAGGTTTTCGGCCTCGCGAGCCTTTCTTGCCGCATCTTCACTCAGGCCCCCGATGAGGTTCCTTTTTCTCTCCATATCAAGGGTGATTTGATGCCACCTCGATTGGGTATCGTCATGGACGCGCTTCACTGAGGCCATCTCCTGCCTGAAACTCGCCATCCCATGCTCAATTCTCTCCTTGTCCCGGGTATGGACTGTCATCTCGGCCGCAAGCTCCTCAGGGGTAGGCTTTGCTCCCTCCTCCTCGGAAAATTCAACTTTTGTCTCAAGCTCATAAAGCCTTTCCCGTACGGTCCTAAGCTCCGTCTCTATGGCAACCGTATCTCGCTCCAAACCGTTGATCCTCTTTTCCCTAGCCTCTCTCCTTGTTCTCGCGTCCCGCACCCGACTCTCCGATCGGCTGTGCTCAGCCTCCAAGTCTCTTAGGGACGAGGATTCCGTCTCCAGGAACGATGCGATCTCCTTCAATTCCTTTTCCGCCTTTACCCTTTCCCGGTAGCTCTTAAGATCAACCTTTCCGCTTTCCTTTTCCCGTAATATGAACCCCCTGGAATCGACGTACACGGTATTGTTGATAAATATGCCCTCTTCACCTTGCTCAATCCGCGTAAGGGCATCCTCCACGGTCTCAATCCATTTCACTGCCATGGAAACATCGCCGTTATTGTATCCGAACATGCCATGTCTAGGAAAAAAGATATAATTCCCTTCGTGCTTGCCTGCAGCTTCGGCGATGGCAGGGGCGCCCTCTTCTGTGAGCACGTAATATTCCATCTCTTTAAAGAAGAACCGTTCCAGCGCTTTTTCCGCTCCGTCTTCGACGCGGACCATATCAATGAGCTTGTTCCTGTTTAGCAGGTTCTCATCTTTAACGCCTTGGAGGGCACGCATTTGCCGGACAAATTCTTCCTTGCCTCTCTTCGCTCCTTTGAGCTGTTCAATCCTGACTCTCTTTTGTTGAAAACCTGTCAGCGCTGCCTCCTTTTCCAAAAGAGCTTTCTGTTCTTCAGCGGCGATAGTCACCTTTTCGCCTCTCTCTTTTTCAAGAGCCTTTTTCAGGCTGCCGTGTTTCTCCTGCAGATCGTCAAGCCTCTCCCCGAGGCGTCCCTTCTCTTCCCGCCTTCGCTCCTCTCTTTTCTTCTTCTCATCCTGAATTCGCTCCAGATGGACAATCCGGTTTTTTATCTCAGTTACTTTACTCATGGAGACGAAGAGGGTTACCCTCTCAGTCTCAATCTTCTTCTCGAACCCCTCAATTTGGGTCTTGAGGCTTACGATGTATTCCTTAATACGGGCTTCCTCCGCGCTCTCCCTCCCAAGGAGCGCCTCTTCCTCCGCCTTTTTCGCTTCCAGTCCTTTTTTCTCTTCACCGCAACTGGCGATCCTCGCATCAAAATCCGCCTGCTGAGCAGTCAATTGGGTCTGCTCCTTCATGAGTCTTCCCTTTTCTTCTCTCAGGTACTCTATTTCAATGAGCCTTGACTCCATGTCTTTTTCCTGGCCCTTGATATCGACTTCAAGCTGCCGTATCGCGTTGTCAATCAGTGAAAATTCCTTCTCCTTCGCATCCTGTTCTTCTTTGAGGATGGCCAGTTCCTGTTCCTTATGATCCATTGCTTTCTTGAGGTCTGCCTCCCGCTCCCCAGTCTTGCCCGCCCTTCTCGTGAGCTTCTGATACCCGTCCACGAGTATCCATTTATCGACCTCGTTCAATTGGTCGGTCAGGACCTTGTACTCCTGCCACCTATTCCACTCATGCCCGGCTTTTTCGAAATTCTTGCTTACCTCGCGGTGGATGTCCTCAACCCGCTCCAAGTTCGTGCTCACTTCTTCAAGCCTGACAATAGCCTCTCTTTTCTTCTCCTCAAATCGGGTGACGCCGCTCGTCTCTTCGACCACGATCCGTCTTTCCTGGGGCTTCATGGATATGAAGTATTCGATTTTGCCCTGCTCGATAATGGCATAGGAGTTCATACCGATTCCCGTGCCAAGCAGGAAATCATGGACATCCTTGAGTCTCACAACTGACCCGTTCAGAAGATACTCATTGGCGCCGTCGCGGTAGATACGCCGCTTTATGGATGTACCTGCCCCATCCCTGTTTTGGAACTCTATGTCAACTTCTGCGATGTTCACGGGCCTTTTGCCGTTGCTCCCGTGAAAGATCACGTCACCCATATCTTTGATTCGCAAGGATTTAGTGCCCCGTTCTCCGAGGGCCCAGATGATGGCGTCCACCACGTTGCTCTTACCGCACCCGTTGGGGCCGACGATGGAGGTTACACCTTCATTGAATTGAAACACAGTTCGGCTGAGGAAGGATTTAAAACCGAAAAGCTCCAGCCTTGTAAGTCTCATGAAATAGAGTCGATTGCCCTTCTTATACGTTTTTCAACGGTTTCTTTTCCCAGAATGGTGATTACCTCAAATATACCAGGGCTTACCGTCCTGCCTGTAAGGGCCACCCTGATAGGTTGGGCTACGCCCACGAGCTTCTTGTTCTGGTCTTTGGCGATCCCCTCCACGAGGATTTTCTGTTCCTCCGCATTGAGGGATGGGAGCGCTTGAAACCCGGCAAGAAAGCTCTGGAGGACGGGTTTCGTTTCGGCGTTCAAAAACTTGGTCCGGGCGGCCTCATCGTACGCCACGTTTTCGATGAAATAGACAACCGCCATCTGCGCCATCTCGGTGATGGTTCTCGCCCTCTCCTTGAGGTTCGCCACCACTGCGGTCAGTTTCTCCCCCGCCTCCACATTGACCCCCAGCTTCCTGAGGAACGGTATGAGCCTGTCCGCGACCAGGGATTCGGGCATCGTCTTCATGTAATGCCCGTTGAGCCAGGTGAGTTTATCCATGTCAAAGATGGATGGAGATTTACCCACATTCGGGAGATCGAAACAATTGATCATCTCCTGGCGGGAGAATATCTCTTGGTCGCCATAAGCCCAGCCGAGCCTCGCGAGGTAGTTCATGAATGCCTCGGGATGGAACCCCTCCTCCTTGTAATCAATGAGATTCGTGGCGCCATGGCGCTTGCTCAGGCGGCCCTTGTCTTTTCCGTGAATGAGGGGCACGTGAGCGAATCTTGGTATGGGGTATCCTAAGGCCTCATAGATGGCTATCTGCCGTGGCGTATTGTTAATATGGTCATCCCCTCGGATGATATGGGTAATATTCATGAGAGCATCGTCGATGACGACAGTAAAATTGTAGGTGGGTGTGTTGTCACTCCTCAGAATCACAAGGTCGTCCAGTTCCTCGCACTGGAATCTGATTGGTCCCCGCACCATATCGTCAAAAGAGATGGTACCTGTAATGGGGGTTTTAAAACGTATGGCGAATGGTTTATCTCCGTGATCGGAGGGCGGCAGGTCCCTGCATGTCCTGTCATAGGCAGGCTTCCGACATTCCTTGATGGCGAGCTTTCTCTTTTCTTCCAACTCCTCCTGGGTGCAGTAGCATTTATACGCATGGCCTGTCTCAAGGAGCTTCTGTACCTGCTCCCGGTACATGTCCATCCTCTCCATCTGATAGTACGGCCCCTCGTCCCATTCAATACCAAGCCAGGTAAGCCCATCCAAGATGGCCTTTACATACTCTTCCTTCGACCGCTCCACATCAGTATCCTCTATCCTTAGCACGAAGACACCCTTATGGTGTCGCGCGTAAAGCCAGTTGAACAGGGCTGTTCTCGCCCCGCCTATATGGAGATTCCCCGTAGGGCTTGGCGCAAATCGCGTTCTTATCATTTCTTGTTTACCTCCGATCAGACTGAAGTGATTATAATTTAAACAGAGAGATAATTCAAATAAATGAGCGTTTAACGCGGAGAACGGGGGGCAGTGGGAACACAGAACGTTTAGCGCGGAGAAACGACAGGCAACGGAATAGCGATAAGTGTGATGTATAGAGAAGATGGACAATCCAAATATGGAGCCATGTCAGAATTTCGGACATTTCCATACTCCCATCTTTTGTGGTAATCCTATCTTACCATCCTGTCCGAAATTCTGTTGACATCCCCAACGCCAGAGGCATTACTTCCCTTCCCCATGCTTAGCCTAACACCCTTCTTCATTTGTTGTGTCATCCTCTTGTATCCGATCATCTTTTCTTTGATACCCATAAGCGGTCATTTATTCATTTATCCTCTGTCGTATTGTACATAACAGAGGAAGTCAGATCAGGTGGAAAAGTAGGGTGTAGGGCGAATACAGTTTAACTCTAACGAAGTCCCCGCAAATAATTATGAGGTAATTGCAAGTTCTATTCTACGGATATTATACGGATACCCCCGGCTCTGCCGCTCCATGTTATCGACCCTACGTTCTGCTCTTTAAAGGATTGATTAAACATTTCTTCTGTGATAAAAGTAACTTATGGAGTATGAGCTATATGAATGACCTTCTGAGACAAATTCCCAAGATCGACAATGTTCTCAAGGAAGCCGCATGGGCAGAATTGATTGAGAAATTTCCGGAAACCCTCTCGAAAGACATACTCAGGACCTATCTCGATACTCTGCGCCTTGATATCCGAGACAGGAAGATTGACTCCATCCCCTCCATGGAGGGGATCGTTGCCACTGTCAGGAGAAGGGTCATGACGTTTGTGGCCCCAAATCTCAGGCGGGTGATCAATGCCACGGGGGTTATCATCCATACGAACCTCGGCAGATCCCTTCTGCCCCAGAGCGCGGTAGATGCGATAACAAACGCCGCCAGGCATTACGTGAACCTGGAGTACGACCTGGACCGGGGTGGACGGGGGGACAGATATGACCATTGCGCCTCAATCCTCACAAAACTCACTGGATGCGAGAGCGCACTGGTAGTCAATAATAACTCGGGCGCAGTATTCCTCATTCTCAACACCATGGCGGAAGGAAAAGAGGTCGTTATCTCAAGAGGAGAGCTCATAGAGATCGGTGGTTCCTTCAGGATTCCTGACGTGATGAAAAAGAGCGGCGCTATCCTCAGGGAAGTGGGGACCACAAACAGGACGTACAAGGAAGATTACGAACAGGCCATTCACGAAAATACTGCCATTATAATGAAAGCCCACACGAGTAACTACAAGATCAGGGGATTTACCAGAGAATCAAGGGCCCCGGAACTTGTCGCTCTCGGGAGCGCATACAATGTCCCCACCTATTTTGACGCTGGCAGCGGACTCCTTGTTCATTTCCGCGAGTTGGGGATCCACGACGAGCCGGTTATCGCGGAAGAATACGAAAAGGGCTTCGACATCATCTCCTTCAGCGGAGACAAACTCCCAGGAGCGCCTCAGGCAGGCATCATAATAGGAAAGGCGCCTTACATAGAAGCCATGAAAAAAAATCCGCTGGCAAGGGCGCTCCGGGCGGATAAATTTACCCTTGCCGGACTGGAGAGCACGCTTCTACTTTATCTTGATTTACAAAAAGCAAGGCTTAAGATACCAACACTCCGCATGATCCTCGAAGACGAAGAAGATGTGAAAAAACGGGCAACCCGCATCATGCGGATATTGAAGACCCACTGTCCGGCTCATCTGTACTCCGCTCAGATAACTCCCATGTTTTCCGAGGTGGGAGGCGGGACGCTCCCCAACGTCACCATACCGTCTTTCGGTATCGCCCTGAAGCCCATGCTGGTCAGCACATCGGATTTCGAGGGACGCCTTAGGCGGCTCGAAATTCCCATAATCGCAAGGATAGAAAAAAATTCCATCCTTCTCAATGTGAGGACGGTAGAGAAGGAGGACGAGGCCCATCTCATCTCAGGGGTCAAATCAGCCCTCACAGATGAATAACAACAGGTTCAGTATCATAGCGGACGAAGAAGGTAAAAGGCTTGATGTCTTTCTCTCTGAAAAACTCTCCATCACGCGGACAAGGGTCAAGGGCATGATTGAAGGCGGCCATGTACGTCTCGGCGGGAAGGTGCCAAAGTCCTCCGCAAAACTCAGGAAGGGCGCCGCCCTGGAAGGCGAGATTCCGCCGGAGGAACCCTTCTCCCTTACTCCTGAGGCCATACCACTTGATATCCTCTATGAAGACGAATATATCCTCGCAGTAAACAAACCGGATGGCATGGTTGTTCATCCCTCGTTTGGGCACAAAGAAGGTACCCTGGTGAATGCCGCCCTCGCCTACCTGGGAGAAGAGAGATTAAAGGGTGACGAGGAGACGGAAATCCCAAACCATCGGCCAGGCATCGTACACAGGCTCGACAAGGGTACCACCGGCGTTATCCTCATCGCCAAAGACATAAGGACCCAGGAGAAGCTCTCTTCGCTCTTCAAGGACCGAGCAGTCCGGAAGACCTACAGGGCCATAGTCGAGGGTGTAATGAAAAGAGACGAGGGAATCATTGAGGGCCACATCGGAAGGCACCCTGTGGAGCGTAAAAAGATGGCTGTGGTCAAAGAGAAGGGGAGAGAGGCGTTGACCTGGTTCAAGGTGATCGAAAGGATGAAGGAATTCACTTACGTTGAGGTATACCCAAAAACAGGACGCACCCATCAGATAAGGGTCCATCTCGCCCATATCGGCCATCCTGTAGTCGGCGACGAACCATACGGGAAGAAAGCCCGAAGACTGGCCGGCAGACCTCTTCTCCACGCTTACGCGATTACTTTCGGTCACCCGGCGAAAGACGGTACTGTCTCAATCACCGCTCCCGTACCGGAGGATATGGAGGAATTCATTGCCGCCCATGAAATGTAACACAAGGAGGCATTACCATTGAAGGCCATGGCCGACTACAGGATAAGAGAAAAGGCGGGCTGGTCTTACTATTGCCTGCCGGAACTCGAAAAAAGAGGTGTAACCCACGGGTTTTTCACAAAACTCTCGCCTTCCCACCGAATGGAAGGGGTTGAGAGACGGGAGTTTCTTGAAGCCTTTTCCCTCAAAGACCTCGTAATTATGAGCCAGGAGCACGGGGACCATGTCCATGTGATAGATGGCGAACAGCGACCTGCAGTCGGCGATGGCATCGTTGTCCTGAAAAGAGGGATAGCCGCTATTATAAAAACGGCCGATTGCCTCCCGGTAATTCTGGCGGAACCGGAATATCCCGTGGCAGCCATCGTTCATGCCGGGTGGCGCGGCACCGCGAAAAGGATTGTGGGAAAGGCGGCGAGGAGACTCATGGACCTCGGGGTTAACCCGAAAAAAATCATCGCCGTTCTTGGGCCCGCCATAGGGGCATGCTGCTACGAAGTCCAAAAAGACGTGCAGGACATCTTTATCGCCGAAGGATTCTCTCCCTGCGCGATCCGCCAAGCGGACGGCTCCGTCACGTTAAATATCAAGGAGGCGAACAAGACAACGCTTAAGGACGAGGGCATTGAGCAAATACACAATATGGATTTCTGCACATTTTGCAGCGGCAACCTCTTCCACTCCTACCGCAGGGGCGAGAAGGATAGGCGCCAGATAAATTTTGTCTCTTTGCAGTGATGAAGGTATAATTTAAATACCATGAAGAAGCTTAGAAAAGATCTGATCTTCGGCGGAGTTATCGCATTTACCTGCGCCCTGCTCATATATATCGAAACCCAGCTTCCCTTTTTCAAGAGATTCATCCCGGTCGGGGAAAATAAGCTGATCGTGATCATCTTCAACATCAATATGCTCCTGATCCTGCTCTTCCTATACCTTCTGGCGCGGGCGTTCATAAAAACCTACCTTGAAAAGAGACGGGGCATATGGGGTTCGGGACTCAGGACAAAACTGATCACCACCCTTCTGTGCGTCTCCTTGATCCCCTCTTTTACTCTCTTTATCCTCGCCACTGGTTTTTTCAATATAAGTATGGACAAATGGTTCAGTCAGAAGATAGAAGACACGGTTACCAACGCCCTTGAACTCTCGAATTTTTACTATAACGATTTGTCCATCAGATATGATAGAGCAGGGAACCTGATCGCCCGCGACATCAGCAGAAATAATCTCCTCGACAAGACAAAAGATCTCGATCAATTTTTCAAGAAAAATATGATGATCCATGCGCTAGGGTACATGGCTATCTATGACACTTCGGGAGAGTTTATAAAAGGAAGCGCACACATTGACAGGGAGTTCAAGCATAGAATCGCGAACAAGGCGAAGTATTTTGTGACAGGCAATGTCCCCATGAAGGCGATTATTCCTATGAAAAGAGGGGAATTGTGGGTGACAGGCAAAAAGATCACCGATGATGGCGGGGATCTCAGGGCAATCCTCCTCATTGGTGGCCTGATAAATGTCCACGGGACCGAAAAGATCCTGGAGATCGCGTCCACTCATCAGGAATATAAGGAATTGAGGCCCCTCAAGAAGATCCTGAAATACGGGTTTATCGTCCCCCTCTCGCTCATCACGATTATGACCATATTCTTTTCCGTGTGGGTGGGAACAAAAATGGCGACCGAGATTACCATTCCCATTCAAAAGGTGAAGGAAGGGACGTCCATTATAGGTAAGGGCAGGTTCGACATCAATCTGGAAGACAGAGGAAAGGACGAGATTGGTACCTTGGTCACCGCATTCAATACTATGGCCCGAGAGCTCAAGGTCACGAAGGATGAAATTGAGGAAAAGAGCCGGTATATTGAGGTAATACTTGACAATGTCGCAACGGGCATCATTTCTACGGATAAGAAAGGAGGCATACTCTTTCTCAATATGGCAGCGAGAAACATCCTCGGCATCGAAAGGGAGGTACCAGCGGGCATGCCGATCAAGGAGATATTTGGCGATGATTATAAGCCCATCCTGAAGTCTTTTCTCAAAGAAATGAGGGAAACTGAGGGCCGCAGCGCAACGCAGGAGATGAAACTCAAACTCAAAAAAGAGGTCACCTATCTCAGGGCCTCCATCACAACGCTCAAGGATAAGACTGACAAAGCTGAGGGCTTCATCGTTACCTTTGACGACATCACTCACATTGTGAGGGCCGAAAAACTCGCAACTTGGAGAGAAGTGGCGAGGAAACTGACCCACGAGATTAAAAACCCTCTCACGCCCATCATGCTATCCGCCGAGAGGATCAGGCGGAAGTTACTGCCACACTCCCAGGAGAACGAGAAAATAGTCCTCGACGAGACTACCTCGGTGATCATCAGGTCAGCGGAGGACATTAAGGGAATCGTAAACGAGCTTACAAAGCTGACTCACAGTTCCCAGACAAAGACAATGGAGGATATCAATTCTGTCGTTGATGAGACCGTGACCCTATATAGACACCTTTACCAGAACATCGCGTTTGAGGTCGAGAAGAAGAACCAGATTCCTCCGTTCAAGCTCGACCGGGACGGCATGAAGAGGGCTCTCATCAATCTCATTACCAACTCCATAAAAGCCCTTGACTCGACTGGAGGGATCATTAAAGTCACCACACGGCATGACGCAGTCGGCAGGACGGGAATAATAGAAGTGGCGGACACGGGCAGGGGTATCCCTGATGAGGACAAGGGACGGGCCTTCGATCCGTATTTTACGAAAGATAAAGACGGCACGGGTTTAGGCCTCGCCATAGTCCACTCCATTATACTGGAACATCACGGAAAGATTTTCGTGGAGGATAACGTGCCTTGCGGAGCAAAATTCATCATAGAGATCCCCATCGTAGAATCCTGATTTCAAGATATATTCTTCCTCAACTCGCCGTTATCTACAGCAGGAAGCGTCCTCGCCGTACGTTATTATTTATTGCCCCGGCACTTCCATTTCATTAATGAAAATTAACAATAAATATAACTATTTATGGTGAATATGCGGAGAGCTTGACGGGTACGCCATTTATAGTTGTAATGAACGGGCAAGAAGAGGGGGGCGCAGAGAGTCAGGCGCGAAAATGATTATCCTCCATGACCCGCTGACGGTAGTTCGCGTGAGACGATTGCGGCATAGATTGGGCAACTAGAATAAGGACAAATGGAAATGCATCCTCAGAGGGTTTGCCTGCTGAAACGAAATAGCCAGATGTGTAGAGTCTTTGAACGACACTGTATCCCGTTCCCTCTGAAGACGCCCCATCATCTGGCCGCATGGTTGCCCGCGTGTACGGCACAACCCTCCCCCAATGCCATAGGCTTCATCGAACAAGAAGCAAACAAAGACAACAACTGGCTCTTACCCTATGGCTTAACCAGGCAGCATTCCTTGAGGTATAATCACTTAAAAAGGTAAAGGTGAAGGAAAAAAGCCGAGGGATAAGTATTAAATGAATATAAGTAGGGAGCAGAAAAGATTCATCTGCAAGAATCAATTAACTTACGCCTTCATCTCATTGAAAGAAACATCTGCCCGTAAGGAAAACACGGGATGTCGGTGCTATGCCTTCCCTGCGTCTTTGCCCGCTATGTTCCAGATCATTGCTTCCATCTCGGAAGTAAGACGCGGCGATTCGTCCAACCCCGCCGTCTCGGTGCGCATGTCATACACGATTTCAAGTTGCGGAAGGAGGGCTCTTATCTCCGGAGAATTCTCCGCCCGTCCATTGATGAAGTTGCGCTGCTCAAGGGCCTTCTCGAAATCTTCCGTCGAGATTGGGATATCGTAAAGCAGGTTCAGGACTTCCATAAGCCTTACCTTTCCCGCCAAATCATTTTCCACCTGAATATACTGAGGAAGGGATACGATAAAGACCGCCGCCTCAATCCCTGATTCAGCCACCTCTTTAGTGATCAGATTCACGATGGTCGAAGGACCGTGATATGTGATGGGGAGCACCTCTGCTCTCCTCACGTCCCGGAGACTCTGCTCTCCCATCCCATATCCACTCACAAGCAAGGGTCTGGTATGGGGCACCGTGTCATACATACCGCCAAGAAAAATGTATTTTGTTGCTTTGAAGGTCTTGATGAGCTTCAGGACGGAATCAATGTAAAACTCGGCATTGGCATGAGGTTCCAGGAGGCGGAGCAGGAGGAGATCGCCTTGCCCCTCTCTCCTCGCAAGGTGTACCGTGGTGTTGGGAATTGACATATCGCGGATACCATCGTCGTCTATACGGACCGTGGGCCGGTATCGCGTAAAATCATAGAATCGGCCCGGTCTTAACAGTTTTCCGATGTCTGTCGCCCCGAAGCGCCTGCTCAATTCTTTCAGGACCAGAGTACCTACATTATTCACATCGATCCACGGCCTGAGAGTTGCCACAACATAGGGCGCATTGCACTCCGGAACAGGATCCCGCAATTCAAAACCACCGATTCTCACCAATCATCCCTCCTGGTTAATATGACGCTGATACCGCCGATTATCGCCTACCGCTCCGTAAATTGACACACCCTCTGCTCCAGCAGCCTACCACCCAACAGCATACCGATAAAATTATACAAGTTCACGCTTCTTGTCAATTCTGTACGCAGACGGACGAAACTCATGCACTCTCTCGTTATTCTTATGGACTAATTGTGGTCATGTGGTTATAAAATATAGATAACGGTTTATTATGAGACGCAACGAGGCATGAAAACACGGGCCAAATATATTTGGGGCGCGATTGGCGCTTTGGCAATAATTGCTCTTACCTTTGCATTTCTGTCAAGAAAGACAATCCTGTTGAGGGCGGGCTGTTTTATGGCTCCCAGAGCTAACCATATAGAGGGTGTTGCAGACGTAGCCATTTTGGAGGGAATGGAATTCATCAAGAGAAATATGATCACAGTAGGGCTGGATTTACTGTCATCAGGCAAGGCAAAGCGGCTGGCCATCGTCCTGCACAAGATTGCACCGGATCACAGACCTTTTGCCATAAATGAAGACTATCCCTCTTCCGTTCGAAGAGAGCTGAAAAATTTTGGTGTCAGAGATACCGATTTTGTAATAATTGTAACTCATATTCACAATCCGATAACTCTGGTATCCGCGAAAGGCGTATTAGAGGTTCTCTCCAAAGATGGCGTAAAAAGCGCACTCCTTGTATCGTCCGGATTTCATACGAGAAGGAGTCTTCTTGTATACCAGTACCTCTCCATTCCACTTAATATCAAAATATATCCCGTTGCCTGCCTTGACGCATACGATCTGGATAACTGGTGGAACCAAGATGAGGGTCAACGTGATTTCTTTTCAGAAGCGCAAAAACTGGTATTTTACCTTGCCAAAGGGTACATACCCTTGAAATTGCGTTATTAGAGCACCTATTCTTGTTAAATGTAATCGGAGATTTGCTTGCCGACAGGGCTCCTCCATGAAATACAGTCGATAAATTGTTTCAAAAAACCCAACAGGGCCAAAAGGCAAAGATAGACTTTTCGCCAAACGCGAGGGTCCTTCAACAAAATCAAGACGCACAAAAAAGGGGGCTTACGCCTATCCCCAATATCCTCGCCGCGCTACTTTACTGCTACTGCCGGAAGGCCTCCCTGAGCGCTGCCGCTGCTTCTTCCAAGGCCTTCCGGCTACTTTCTGACTTTCTGAAGAATAAAAGGAAGCCATGGATCATATTCTCATAACACGTATACTTGACCGGCACGCCCGTTTCCCCGAGGCGCTTCGCGCACAGTTCCCCGTCATCCTTCAAAGGATCGCAGCCTGCCGTGATGATAAGGGCGGGTGGAAGCCCGCAGAAACTGTCCGCCAGTAACGGCGATGCCATCGGGTTTCCCCAATCCTTTCGATCCGGCGCATAAAGAGAGCGCACCTCTTCCATATCAACTCGCGTCAGCATGAACCCTTGCCGAACGACCGATACGAGTCTGTCTCGTATTCCGCTATATTGGTCACGGGGTTGAAAAGTATTTGGAGGACTGCGGCGGGACCGCGTCTGGTTTTTGACATAAGAGTGACTACAGCGGCAAGGTTAGCCCCTGCGCTTTCTCCTCCCAAGGCAATCCTTTTCCCTCCGCTCCCAAAACTCTCGGCATATCCTACAGCCCACTCAAAGGCTCTATAGCAGTCTTCGGGAGCGGAGGGAAAAGGATTCTCCGGCGCTAATCTACCGAAAAGACAACGCACGGCGTTTCATGGGCAAGAGACAGGCAGACATGGTGTTCCATATCAAAGTTGCCGATGATCCACCCGCCGCCATGAAAGAAAAGGAGGATGGGGAACGGCTCATCGCCTTCCGGCGACCGGTATCTCTCCCGACACCTCTGGTATGGCCCGGTTCTCTACTTTCCTCAAAAATCCGGAACCTGTCTTCGTTTTTTGTGCCATGACGTCTATGAGTCGGCGCACCGTCAGGTATGTATCGCGGGACAAAGGGGGCTCCGGCACGGCACCTGCCCCCTTAAGAAAAGTCTTCACTTCGGGGACAAGTTTTTCAAAACACACATTCCTCTCCTGGGCTGTCACAGTATTTCCTCTTTTACCAGTCGAGTCTGGAGTCCGTGAAGGTGGACCGCAATACGGGAGACGATCATGGTCTGCCGTCTATATTTTATCAAAGTCGGGTCCCTTCTTTCCACAGGATCCCTTCGCATGTTCAGTCCTATGGAAAATTTCGCAATAGCTATAGCTATATTCACACGCGGTAGTTTTTTCGTCCTTATTTTGCTTTGATTCCTTCAATATATTTGTGAAAGTACCGACAATTATAATATAGCTCTGCTCGAATGCTCATTCTGAACAAGAAAATAGAATCATGTGGACAGTAACGTTTCAAGACCAGAAAGTGAAAAATTTGTCGGGCGGTTAATGGGCAAAACACCAACAAAGGGATTTTCGTTACGACTTCATTTTTCTCTGGTGAAGCCATCAAATCCGCCAAAAAACTAACTCCACAATTATTTTAATCGACGGACAGAAGCTCACGCAACTAATGATTGATTACAGTGTCAGCGTACAAATAGAACACGTTGTTTGAATTAGGAAGATTCACATTGATTTCTTTGAGGGTGAATATTAAGTCAAATTTTTAACCGTCCAAGAGGGGCTATTTCGAAAAAGATAGTATGGAGCATTGATCGGAGTACCTTGCGGTTCTGCTATGAAGCATGTCGCTCAATGTGGCACCTGCATTGCATAAAAATTTCTTATGACCACGATCCATTCAAGGGTTGGTTCCCTCCGGAAATTTACCAGAAATCTTAGGGTGGATGCCAGGTGGCCGCCAGTATTGGCAAAAGGCCCATTGGAGGTTGTTAGAGAGAAAGACAGGACAACGTATAAGATCATCTCTGACAATAGATCCAGGTTGGAAGAAAAAAGAGATAAAAAGCAGGCGTGGCAGATAATGCAAGGCGGGGCATGGATCAACGGGAGGCGGCGACGACCAGTCCTGGTCTTTAATTCTGCCAGTAAACAGGGAAATACCGTTCAGACAGGTACTGCCAACTAGCAAGGAGATCGTTATGTTATGTCCTCAATGCAAGATCGAGATGTACAGAAACGATGACCTTGGTAACTTCATCAATGGTTCATGCGTGCGTGCTTTGTGGCCGCCGGATTTACGATGGGTATCCCACGAGAAAAGGAAAGAAGGCCCAAAGAAAGTGGGAATTAGAAGAGATGGAGTCAATTAAGGCCTATATCATGAAAGAAATAGAAAACCCAAGATTAACGTCACATAGCCGCATAGTTTTTCGCAGTAACATTTGTCGCATGGCCATCCGAGGAGTACCCTTATTCCTTGTAAATTAACCTCTGCCAATATATAATTTATCCTGTTGCTGATCTAATTATCCGAAAAAACTGAAGGCCGAGGTGCATATGAAGATACGGTTCCTAGGGGCTACACGTGTTGTGACGGGTTCTTGTTACCATTTGTCAGCAGGAGAAACACAGATTCTTGTCGATTGCGGAATGTACCAGGGGAAAAACGGTGAAGAGACTAACAGGAAACCCTTTGCCTTTGATCCCAGGGAAATAGACTTCCTGCTCCTCACCCACGCCCATCTCGACCATTCAGGCTTGTTACCAAAGCTTGCCATGGAAGGGTTTAGGGGCAGGATAATCGCCACTTCGGGAACGGCAGATCTCGTGGAAATAATGCTTTACGATTCAGCCCATATTCAGGAAAAGGATGCGGAATGGGCGACAAAAAAATCGTTCAGGGCGGGCAAAGATGAAATAGTTGAACCTCTGTATACGGAAGAGGATGTAAAAAGGGTGGTAGGTCTTATCGAGAAAGCAAATTACGGGGTACTTGGAGAACTGGCAGAAGGTATCAAATACAGGTTTGTCGATGCGGGTCATATCCTCGGCTCCAGCTCTCTCGAGATCTGGTATCCTGGGCCTGGGAGGGAAAAGAAGATCGTTTTTTCGGGCGACGTGGGCAAGAAGGAGAATCTGATTATCAATGACCCTCAGCCTGTAAAAGAAGCGGACTACGTGGTGGTCGAGTCCACATACGGGAACAGGCTTCACAAAGGAATCAAAGAAAGCATTGACGAGTTGGCCGGAGCCATATCGGAGACCCTGAGAAGGAAAGGAAATGTCCTTATACCTGCTTTTGCGGTGGGAAGGACCCAGGATATTCTCTATATACTGAACAGACTTGTGAGAGAGAAGAGGCTTCCCCATTTAGACGTGTACGTGGATAGTCCCCTTGCAGATAAAGCCACCCAGATATATCTCAGACACCCAGAGTACTTTGATCCCGAGGCTGTTGACATGTTTAAGGCCAAGGGCAGCGATGGCATGCGGCTCCATTTCACAAAGACAGTTGAGGAATCCCAAGCCCTAAACAAAATAAAATCAGGGGCCATCATCATCGCGGGCAGCGGGATGTGCGAAGGCGGACGTATCCGTCACCATTTCAAGCACAACCTGTGGCGACCCGAATGCAGCATAATTTTCACCGGATTCCAGGTAAAGGGCACTCTGGGCAGATTCATCGTTGACGGGGCAAGGACCGTCCGCGTCCTCGGCGAAGAGATCGTTTTAAGGGCGAAGGTCTACACCATAGGCGGCTTCTCTGCCCATGCGGACCAGAAGGAGTTGCTGGAATGGCTCAGTTACTTTACCCAAGAGCCGGAAGTTTTCATAGTTCACGGTGAGGAAGCGGTTTCCCTTGAGTTTGAGGCGGTCGTGAGACAAAAACTGGGGCTCAAGACCTACGCCCCTCATAGAGGAGAGGAGCTTGAAATATAATGCCAGCTCCGATCTCACCTATGAGCTCGTGCGTAGCAAGAAAAGGAGAAAAACTCTTACCATTCAGATGAGGATGGACGGAACGGTCAGTCTCCTCGTGCCTTACCGGATCTCCAAGCGGGAAGCGGATGATTTTTTTAAGGAAAAGGAAACATGGATCAGGAAACAGCTTGTAAAACGAGTAGAAGGGACGAATAAGGAGAATAGAGAAAAGAAGTTCGTTGCCGGCAAAAATTTCCTTTATCACGGCGAGACATATCCCTTGGAGATCGGCGAGCACGACGGACGAGCCTCTCTTCTTGCCCTGTCCCACGGCACATTCATACTGAGGACCGGGGAATCGAACAGGACGAAGGAGATCTTTGCCGATTGGTACCAAAATGAAGCCCGACGGGAGCTGACGGAGAGGGTCCGTTATTATGGCGGCCACACGGGACTGATTCCCAAAGGCATTACCATAACGGGAGCGCGCACGCGCTACGGTTCATGTTCCCCTGCCAACAGGCTGTCGTTCAGCTGGCGTATAATCATGGCTCCCTATCCGGCAATAGACTATGTGATCCTTCACGAACTGGCTCATATAAAAGTCAAAAACCATTCCCCTCTATTCTGGCAGTTTCTCGAAACGATCTGTCCGAACTGGAAGGAGCAAATGCGGTGGCTTAAGGATAATGGCCACAGGCTACATCTTTAAGAGCAGTCATCATATCTTTTCCTTGTAAATCTTAAGTGGCGGTCTGTCTTGGTTTCTTTGGCCGTAAACTGGTCCGGAACGATATGCACGAAGGTTGTTTGCAACTGTATATTCTATTTCAGAAAGGGCTGACTTATGCCAGCGACCTTTAACGATAAGGCATTGTTACTCACTTGGGTCCTGCTTTTCTTTACCCTCCAAGCTTTGTTCCATTTCACTATTCACTGCCTCTCTCACCAATTGAAACTCCGGTACCAGGGGAAGTGTACAACCATTTTTCTCTCAATTTCATCGAGAATAAGGAGGGCAAGCCCGAGAGGAGTCTCTGCTTCCCTCCAACCGGAGGGCTCATATTCGTCGTCATGCTGCAAGACAAAAAAATTTGTGATCCTTTCCGGTCTCCAGTCCATCATTGCGTTTATGGTTTCACTCACGTCATCTTCGGTCTCCGTTTTTCCCGTTTTGAGCGCCCATGAGACAAGCTGCAAAATATACATGCGTGCCGGGTCCGCTGTCTCGCCCAATTCCCGGAGCATTTTCCGGGCCGTGCGGTTTACGGGCCATGCGTTAAGCCCCAGTTCGCCAGTACCAGGCTTGGTATTGACGTTTGTCCAAACATCAACCGGCATTACCGCCTCCTTCCGTCAACTTCAAAACTATCTGGTGGTTTATCTGCATTCTGGAAAATCGTATAAGGAAAGTCCTAAAAGCGTTACCAATCTAATCTTTTATGCTCATTGAGCACAATGGAGATACCCTCTTTTCTCTTTCCCATGAGACTTCTCTACCCCTATGTAATTGCCGCAATGACTGCTATCACAGGTGGCTCATCCTAATTGAACCCCCGGATTTTACGTCGTCACAATACGTTGAATTCCAGACTATCCCTCAGGAGGGCAGGACGAATTCTAACACGAAAAACATGCCGAAGGAAAGAGGTTGCCGCATCCAGGCGGACAGACACCGGACGATATTCGGGAAACTTGTAATTCATGGGACTAAATATGCTGACATTTTGTAAGTTGCCAGTCTTTATGGCTCTGATCATCCCGTTGAAAATAGTGGGGGATTTGTGATACTAAAAGGAATGGAGCGGGAAGCGATGGCCGAGAGGATCAATCTTTACATGCAGGGGACATTCAGGTGATTGCCGATGTAAAACTAATCGAGCCTGTGAGCATGATCGTCCTTACAGGGGGACCCTGTTCCGGCAAAAGCTCATCTCTCGCTTATCTCACAGAAAGACTCTCCGATCACGGTTTCATGGTATTCATCGTACCGGAAACGGCAACTCTTATTACGAGCACGGGTATCGACCGGCAAAAGATGGACAGAACAAGACAGGTAGCCATGTTTGAGGAGACGATTTTCGACATGCAACTCACCTTTGAGGAGATATACAAGAAAGCGGTAACGGACATATTTCCCGATAGGAGGAAGGTGATTCTTCTCGACAGGGGCATTATGGACATCAAGGCATTCATGCCTCAAGAAAATTTCAAAGCTATGCTCAAGAGAAAGGGGCTTTCCGAGGTGAATGTGCGCGACCGGTACAATGGCGTCATCCACCTCGTTACCGCCGCAGAAGGCGCCGAGGAATATTATACGGGAGAAAATAACACGGCTCGGATAGAATCCCCCGAAGAGGCCCGCTCCATTGACCTGAAGACCAGAGAGAACTGGCTTGGTCATCCTCATTTCAGGATTATCGACAACCGCACGGACTTCAAAGGAAAGATCAAGCGTACCTTTGAGACGATTTCGCAATTCCTGGGCATTTATCTTCCTCTTAACAAGAAAGAAAAGTACCTTGTCCGGTCTGTCGAATACGAAATGCTTCCTACCAATCAAATTATACACATAGAAGAGGTCTGCCTGCGGACCAAGAACAGTGCCGCCGAAGGGGTTCACATCCGGAAGCGGGGACAGCAAGGCTCCTATCTTTATTTCCTTTCGAGAAGAAGAGCGACGAAGCATGCGGACACGTGGATTGAGGAGGAAGAGCTTATCGCGGAACAAGAGTATCTTACCCTGAAGACTCTGATTGACCCGAAGACCGATATTGTCGAGAAGGAGCGGATCTGCTTTTTCTGGGACAACCAGTATTTCGAACTGGATCGTTATAAGGGGAGGTTGGAGAGACTCATCGTGCTTAATGTGGAATATGGCGAATCTTCACGTGACGAAGCAGGTCGTATTCCACCGTTCGTCCTGGTGGATGGTAATATAACGGGCGATCCGCGCTACCTAACGCAAAGTATGGCGGTGAAAACAAAGAAGGTGGCGAGGGCTTCGGAAAGCCTGAATAAAAAGAAAAAGGTCCGGACGAAAGGAACGCTCAAGGATACTTGAGTGGGGTGAGGTTCCTGTCTTAGAGGTAGTCACCCATCTTAAATTTCTCCGCTTCCACGGAGCAGGCAATGAGAACCTTGTTGACGATGTCCCATAGCGGTTGAAACTTAGGATAGGGCATTGAAAGCAGGCAGGAGAAAGTCCTTCTTCTGGCTCATCCTTTGGATAACAAAAGAAAGGCCATTGAGAGGGACGGTTTTATCGCCAAGTTTGTCTTAAATTCCTCCAGAGCGCTTAAGGGGCTCGGTTCCGTCAATGATCTGGTTGGTCTCAATACTAAAAAAATGATGCCATATCGACAGATGCCCCCCTGAACGGCGGATAGGCTTTGGAGAGACGCTTTTTTCCGGGAAGCTGCCTTCTCTTTGTTTGACTGTTCTACGTAGAAGTACATCTAATTGACCTGCCGCAGTCTCTCGCCTCACCGCGTAACCCGGGTGACTGCATTCCTCACGACATTATCATTTGTTCTCTTAGTTTACGCTCCCCTTAATTAAGGAATTAAGACCCTCTATAGTGTATCTCCATATATGATCCGATGTTAAGTATACATCTTTTTTGCAACACAGCGACCTTCGGAAGGCTGACCGCCAATCCATCATCCCTATCCGCAGGAGCCACGGAGGGATTACATGTTGGCGGACAAAGAGCAGGGCGAGGGCCTGCGGAACAAGTATAGTCCGAGAAGGAAACGGACAAATGGTTTCGGGGCGAAGTAAAATATATTCATGAAAGATCTTCACGCTCCCTAAGTCTTGCCATATTTAGAGAACGGACAGACCGCCGGAATTTTCTTGACTTAATTGAAACTCAAAATTAAAATATACATTGGAATTAGCTGTTTTACTTAAGCGGCCGTTCTGTCATGCGAGAAATACGATGAAAATCCTCAGAAAAGATGCGGAACAGACACGGCAGAGCCTTTTGGCTGCCGGGAGCGCAATTTTCGCCGACAAAGGTTATCGGGATACCACCATCGCCGAAATCTGCGAGCGGGCCAAGGCGAATATTGCGGCTGTAAATTATCATTTCGGAGACAAGGAGACTCTATACCGGGAATCATGGCGCCATGCCTTTCTTAAATCCATAGCGACTCATCCCCCGGACGGCGGTGTTGCTGAGGATGCGCCTCCCGAAGATAGGCTACGGGGACAGATTGCAGCCATCCTGCACCGGGTGGCGGACCAAGAAAGCAAGGAATTCCTTATACTTCTCAAAGAGTTTGCCAACCATACGGGCCTCCTTAAGGACCTGGTTCTTGAGGAGGTACGCCCGATACGGATAAGGATGGAAGCTGTCCTTCGACAGATTCTTGGCGAACGTGCCTCCAAAGTCCAAGTTCGTTTTTGCACCATAAGCATCCTGACCCAGTGTATTAATGCTATTGTGGCGGGATTGACAAGAACACAGGGATGGGAGGACGAAGCCGAGTCCCTGAAAATAGATAATATTGAAGAGTTTATCGACCATGTTGTCGGGTTCTCGCTGGGTGGGATTGCCTCCATTCGCAAGACGTTGCAAAGCCCTGGCGGAACCCGTAAATCCCGTGGAGCGGGCCGAAAAAAAGCAGACCTTATTGCCAACCCTGTCTGACCTCCCTTGT
The DNA here is from genome assembly GCA_031274925.1 of Syntrophobacterales bacterium. NCBI lineage: Bacteria > Pseudomonadati > Thermodesulfobacteriota > Syntrophobacteria > Syntrophobacterales > Syntrophobacterales bacterium. The sequence continues at coordinate 173,356 of JAISPL010000006.1, forward strand.
TTTTTTAGGACTGTCAGACAGGGTTAAACCATAAAGAGGTGTTTCATGCAGAGAAACTGGAAGACCAGACTGACCATATTATCTATTGGAATTCTCGGCGTTATCCTTGCATCGGCGGGATGTGGGAAGTCGACGGCAAATCAACCTCCCAAGAGAGGAATCCCGGAAGTGGCCGTCGTGGCTATGAAAGAAGAACAGGTGGCCATCTCTACCGAATTGCCTGGGAGAACCTCAGCATACCTTGTGGCCGAGGTCAGACCTCAGGTGAGCGGCATAATTCAAAAGCGTCTGTTCACCGAAGGGGACGATGTGAAGGCCGGGGACGTACTCTACCAGATTAATCCGGCGCCGTACCAGGCGTCCTATAATAACGCCATGGCAGCGCTCGCAAGGGCTGAGGCAAATTTACCTCCCATCCAACTGAAGGCCGAGCGCTACAAAGAGTTGATTGTCATAAAAGCAGTGAGTCAGCAAGATTACGATGATGTATCGGCAGCAGTCAAACAGGCTGAGGCTGAGGTGGCGGTCAATAAGGCAGCCGTTGAGACCGCCCGCATTAATCTTACTTACACGCGGATCACAGCCCCCATATCAGGCCGTACCGGCAAATCCCATGTGACTGTGGGCGCCCTCGCAACGGCACACCAAACCGCCCCACTGACGACCATTCAGCAGCTCGATCCCATATACGTGGATGCGATGCAATCAAGCGCGAATCTTCTGGCCCTGAAGCGGAACATGGAGGCCGGCCGGATCAATGGGGCCAGCTCCAGGCAGGCCCGGGCAAAACTGCTTCTCGAAGACGGCACGCCTTATCCATCAGAAGGAAACATGAAGTTTTCAGATGTCACTGTTGATCCCAGCACAGGGTCATTCAGTCTCCGTACGGTCTTTCCGAACCCAAAGCATACGCTTCTGCCAGGCATGTATGTGCGGCCCGTAATCTTGGAAGGGGTTGTCAATCGTGCAATCCTTGCCCCCCAGCAGGGAGTCTCCCGAGACTCAAAGGGAAACCCCATGGCTCTGATTGTGGACAGCGAAGGTAAAGTTCAGGTGCGGATGCTCACCCTGGACCGGGCTATAGATGATAAATGGCTGGTCACATCGGGACTTTCGACGGGCGACAGGGTAATAGTCGAAGGTATTCAAAAGGTCAGCCCTGGCGCGCCTGCGAAGGCCATCCCATTTGATGCCGGACGGAACGAGGATCCCAAAGCCTCGAAGGTAAATGGGCCGCCGTCAAAAGCAAATTAGGCGGAGGCTGCCATGTTATCGAAATTCTTTCTTGATCGTCCTGTCTTCGCTTGGGTCATCGCCATTATCATCATGCTGGCGGGAACGCTTGCGATCTATAATCTGCCTATCTCCCAGTACCCGCCCATTGCTCCACCCTCCATTTATATTCAGGCGTTCTATCCTGGAGCTTCTGCGGAGACGGTGGAGAACAGTGTAACTCAGATCATTGAGCAGAAGATGGTCGGCCTTGATAAAATGCTTTACCTTTCCGCCACAAGTGATTCAGCCGGATCTGCCCGCGTGGAACTGACATTTGCCCCAGGGACCGACCCAGACCTTGCGTGGGCAAAGGTACAGAATAAACTTCAATTAGCCATGGCAAGTCTGCCGGAAGTAATCCAGCGTCAGGGAGTCTCGGTGGGAAAAGCGACGAAGAACTGGTTGTTAATCGTCGGCTTGATTTCCGAGGACGGCATCATGGACGGCAATGATCTAAGAGATTATGCCCAATCCAACCTTGAGAAGGTACTTGCACGGGTGCCAGGCGTTGGCGAGGTCGAGAACTTCGGAACCCAGTATGCTATGCGCATCTGGCTCAACCCGGACAAGATGACGAGCTACAACCTTACCATCGAAGATGTAGTCAATGCTCTCCGGGTTTACAACGTGGAGGTCTCGGCCGGTCAGTTCGGCGGAACGCCGGCGGTGCCTGGCCAGCGTCTGAACGCCTCAATCATCGTTCAGAGTCTGCTCAAAAATCCTGACGAGTTTGCCTCTATCCCGGTCCGTGTCAACACTGACGGCTCTACCGTGCGGGTGTGCGACGTGGGGAGGACCGAACTGGGAACAGACCAGTACGACATTGAGGCTTTTTATAACAGGAAGCCTTCAGCGGCCATGGGCATTAGGATGATGGCGGGAGCGAACGCCCTCGATACAGCTGACGCGATCAAGGCAAAGCTTAATGATATGAGCAGATATTTCCCTCCCGGAATGAAAGTCATCTATCCGTATGATACGACCCCGTTTGTGAAAGTGGCCATAAAAGAAGTGATAAAGACACTCTTTGAAGCGATTCTGCTGGTATTTCTGGTTATGTGGCTTTTTATGGGTAATATGCGGGCCACACTGATACCGACCATCGCGGTGCCTGTGGTGCTTCTCGGGACTTTCGCGGTCCTTGGAGCGTTCGGATTTTCCATCAATATGCTGACCATGTTCGCTATGGTCCTAGCCATCGGTCTCCTGGTTGACGACGCGATTGTTGTCGTCGAGAATGTGGAACGGATCATGAGAGAGGAGGGGCTTTCCCCTAAGGAAGCAACACGTAAGTCAATGGATCAGATTACCAGCGCTCTGATCGGTATTGGACTGGTGCTCTCGGCAGTGTTCGGCCCCATGGCATTTTTTGGTGGTTCTACAGGAATCATTTACCGTCAATTTTCCGTAACAGTCATCTCGGCCATGCTCCTCTCAGTTGTTGTCGCATTGATCCTGACACCCGTCCTCTGCGCCTCATTGCTTAAACCGGTGAAACCTGGGCATGAGCCTGCGGAAAATGCGATCTTTTTTCTGCGCCCCTTTTTCAGAAAGTTCGACCAGGTGTTTTTCCGGATAAGGGACGTTTACGTAAAGCTTGTGGAGCGCTCTTTTGACAGAAAATTGCGCTATCTGGTCGTTTACGTGGTGATCGTGGGCGTTGCAGCCGTTGTTTTCTTTCGGATACCCACATCGTACCTTCCCGATGAGGACCAGGGAATGCTCATGGCTCAGGTGATCATGCCCACGGGCGCCACGCTGGAGCAGACCAAGAAGGTTGTAGAGAGGATGGACAAATACTTCAAAACGAATGAGAAAGAGGCGGTGGAATCGTGCATGACGATTTCCGGTATCGGCTTTTCCGGAAGAGCACAGACCGCCGGTCTGGTGTTTATCAAGCTCAAAGACTGGGACCTGCGCCACAAAGCGTCCTTGAGAGCCAAAGCCATTGCAGAGAGGGCCACGAGAGCCTTTTCGCAATTCCGCGACAGTATGGCGTTTGCCTTCCCTCCTCCCTCGGTCATTGAGCTCGGCAACGCGAGGGGCTTCGATTTCCAACTGCTGGACAGAGGAGGAATGGGCCACGACAAGCTTATGGCAGTCCGTAACCAGCTTCTCGGTATGTCCATGCAGGACAAAAGACTGACATCGGTCAGGCCCAATGGTATGGAAGATGTCCCTCAATACAAGATAAATATAGACTGGGCAAAAGCGGGTACCTTGGGCGTTCCCATTGCGTCCATCCACAAGACGATTTCCGATGCCTTCGGCAGCGTCTACGTCAACAACTTTATACAGTCGGGTCGCGTGAAGCGTGTGTATGCACAGGCGGATGCTTCTTATCGCATGCTGCCCAAGGATATAGAGAAACTTTACGTGCGCAACACCTCCGGCAAGATGGTTCCTTTTTCCGCCCTCGCATCAAGCCGCTGGACTTCGGGTTCGCCCAAGCTGGAGCGTTTTAATGGTTTCTCGTCCATGAACATCTGGGGTGAGTCTGCCCCGGGGAGAAGTTCTGGCGAGGCGATGCAGGCTATGGAAGAGATGGTCACAAAGCTGCCCCATGGGGTCGGCTACGAATGGACGGGACTCTCCTACCAGGAACGGATAGCGAGCAAGCAGGGTCCGATTCTCTACGCGTTCTCCATCATTGTCATCTTCCTCTGCGTGGCAGCGCTTTATGAGAGCTGGCCCATACCGCTCGCCAACATGCTGATGCTGCCCCTCGGCGTCTTCGGTGCAACCATTGCTACTTGGGCCCGCGGCTTCCATAATGACGTGTACTTCCAGATCGGGTTCCTTACCACCTTGGGTCTCACCACGAAAAATGCGATTCTCATCATCCAGTTCGCGAGAGAAAGAATGTCCCAAGGAGAAGGATTGATGGAGGCGACCATCGGAGCGGCGCGGGTAAGACTGAGGCCGGTTATCATGACGTCCATGGCCTTTTTCTTCGGCGTCCTGCCTCTCGCCAAAGCCTCCGGCGCCGGCGCCGGCGCGATGAACGCAATCGGCACCGCCGTTACCGGCGGTATGCTTTCCGCAACGTTCATCGACCTCTTTTATATTCCCCTTTTCTTTGTCATGGTATCAAGGGCGTTCAAACGAAAGAAGCCTGATGAGACAACAGGTGGAGGCGCCGAATCGCCTCCTCATGGCGACCCAGGGGGGACAACACCTGAGTTGACTGCGACTGCTTCTTTAGAGGGGGCCCGGTCATGATACTAAAGGCCCTGCCGGTTATACTCATCATTTCGTGCCTCACCGGATGTACTATGGCCCCCACCTATACGCGCCCAACATCTCCTGTACCTATGGAATGGCCTAAAGGTCCCGCATACAAAGAGGCTGCCGGAGAGCAGGCTGGTCCTCTTGTCTCCGATATAGGATGGCGCGAGTTCTTTACCGATGAGAAATTGCGGGAGGTGATCGAACTTGCTCTAGAAAATAACAGAGATCTAAGAATAGCGGCGCTTAACATCCAAAAGGCCCAAGGGTTCTACCGAGTCCAACGAGCCGAGCTTTTCCCAGCAGTCAACGCTACCGGGGGCAAAATAAAGCAACGGCTGCCATCTGATGTGTCAGGGGCAGGTGTTGCGACGATATTCAGCCAGTACAATACGGGTATAGGCTTGAGTTCTTATGAGCTTGATTTTTTCGGCCGTCTGAGGAGCCTTACCGAGGCGGCGCTGCAACGGTATTTTGCTACAGAGCAGACCCGCCGGAGCGCACAGATCTCACTTGTCGCATCAGTGGCAAATGCATACCTGTCCTACGCAGCCGATTGTGAAAGCCTGAAACTGAGCCGCGACACACTGGAAAGCCAGGAGGCCTCGTACAAGCTGATTCAGAAGAGATTCAGCGTAGGGGCATCTTCGGAGCTAGACCTCCGCCAAGCACAGACCCATTTGGATGCGGCGCGGGTCGATATAGCTCTCTTTACGGCTCAGGTGGCGGAGGACCTAAATGCCTTGGAAGTCCTCGCGGGTTTGCCTATTCCTTCTGAGCTATTGAGGAATGAGCTGGGTAGCAGCTCAATATTTAAGGACATTACCATAAAAGCCTCCTCCGAGGTGCTCTTGCGTCGACCCGACATCCTGCAGGCTGAGCATCAGCTTAGGGCCGCCAATGCTAATATAGGTGCGGCGCGGGCCGCTTTCTTCCCTACCATCCTCTTGACTACGAATGCGGGCATGGCGAGCAGTCGACTGTCCGGACTTTTTGAAGCTGGCTCTAAGGCTTGGACTTTCGCTCCCCAAGTAGGCCTGCCCATCTTTGATGCGGGTTCCAGGTTGGGAAGTCTCCAAGCAGCAAAAGCTGACCGCGACATATTCCTTGCACAGTACGAAAAGACCATTCAGGTAGCTTTCAGGGAGGTGGCAGATGCCCTGGCCCAGCGTGGTACAGTGGGAGATCAGTTGGAAGCGCAGGAATCCCTCGTAGAGGCTTCAGCTCAAGCCTATCGTCTTTCCTATGCCCGCTATATGAATGGAATTGATAACTACCTGGTGGCCCTCGACTCTCAGCGGTCGCTTTACGCTAACCAGTTGCGGCTCATCTCCATACGTTTTTCCCAGCTTACCAACCTGGTGACCCTTTACAAGGTGCTCGGTGGTGGTGACAAGGAATAAAAGTGATGAAGTACCATGCACTGTATTCCAAATTGCAGGAGAAGAGCCTTTCTGGCGAGATGATCAGGATTGCCTGTTCCTGTAGTCGTTGTACCCGAATCTCCTGACAGTCTCGATTTTACCCTCGTCCTGGATCACGGCGATATCGGGGAGATTGATGCCGTTGAAGGTTGTATTCTTCACTATACTGTAAAGCGCCATGTCGGTAAAGACAAGTTTATCTCCTCTTTTTAGAGGCTTGGAGAACGAATAATCGCCTATTATATCACCCGCCAGACAACTCGGGCCAGCGAGCCTGTAAGTCCATTTTTTCTCTTTATGGGAACCCGACCTCATTATGTGCGGCCTATAAGGCATAAGGAGCGCGTCGGGTATATGTGTTTCCGCCGATACGTCCATTATGGCGATCTTCATCTCGTTTTCCACGATATCAAGTACGGAGGAGATTAGGACCCCCGCGTTGAGCACGCTCGCCTCACCGGGTTCAAGGTAGACCTGAACACCGTATTTTTCTTTGAAACCGTTTATAATCCTGATAAGACGCTCAATGTCGTAATCGTCCCGTGTGATGTGGTGTCCGCCTCCAAAATTGACCCATTTCAAACCTCTGAGATATTGACTGTAAAGTTTTTCGAAGGATTTTAGAATTCTTTCCAGCACATCTGAATTTTGCTCACACATTGCATGGAAATGGAGCCCGTCCACAAGGTCCTTATACTTCGGGAATTCCACGCTGAACAGGCTGTGAGTTATTCCAAATCTTGAACGGGGTGCGCATGGGTTGTACATTTCAGTGGTCACCTCAGAGTGTCCCGGATTTACTCTAAGCCCTATATCCACACCGCTTTCTCTCGCTGCTTTTCCGTACTTTTGGAGCTGGTAGAGCGAGTTAAATATGATGGAGTCGGAATACCCCAGTATCCTCCCGATCTCGTCTTGCCTGTATGCAGCCCCGAAGGTGTGCACCTCTTTCCCGAATTCTTCACGGCCGAGCCGAGCCTCGTTGAGACCACTCGCCGAGGTACCGTCCACATATCGGGCCATCATTGGAAAAGTAGCAAATGAAGCGTAAGCTTTCAGCGCATGGAGTATTTTGCACCCCGTGCGGTCCTTTACATATCTCAGGATGCGCATGTTCTCTTCAATGAGAGTTTCATCCAAAAGATATACGGGGGTCGCTATAGGCCCGGCGGCAATCTTCAGGAACCTTCCGTTTGCCGCCCGGAAAGATTTTTTTCGCACGTTCTTGAATAAACGGGTGAGCGCTCTCAGGTCATTGCGCAGCGAATCAAGCACCCTCTCTCTCTCGTGGCCGGACAAAGAATGATACTTGTCCGGCGCGGAGGGATCTCTTGCTGAAATCGCCCGGATTGTCGCGTCAACCAGAGTGGCTTCGCTCATAGCACCCTATTCAGAACCTGCCGGAAAGCGCTTCGTGATCTTCCACCTGCCAGGGGAGACCGTATTTGCTCAAAGCTTCCATGAACTTGTCAGGGTCCAGTTGTTCAACATTATAGACCCCCTCTCCACGCCAGGTCCCGGTAAGGAGCATCATGGCCCCGATCATGGCAGGTACGCCGGTGGTATATGCGATCGCCTGCGTCCCGGTCTCGTTGAACGCGTACTCGTGATCGCAGACGTTATATATATACTTAGTAATAACCTTCCCATCCTTTTTCCCTGTCATGATGTTGCCGATGACCGTCTTTCCCGTATATTTCGTTCCGAGAGAAACTGGTTCGGGGAGGAGGGTCTTCAGAAATTTCACTGGAACGATCTTGTTTCCCTCGTAGTCGACCTCATCTATTCTCGTCATGCCCACATTCCTTAGCACTCTAAGGTGGGTAAGGTAATTGTCTGAAAAGGTCATCCAGAAGCGAGCCCGTTTCAGTCCCTTTATATTAAGGACAAGGGATTCGAGCTCTTCGTGATAAAGGAGGTAACTGTCTCTCGGTCCTGCCACAGGGTAATTGAAGGTAAAGTGGGTGCTACCTTCCTCAATTATAGCTGGCGTTTCGATCCACTTCCCGTTTTCCCAGTGCCTCGCAACCTGCGTCACTTCTCTAATATTGATCTCAGGATTGAAATTCGTAGCAAAGGGATGGCCGTGGGTTCCAGCATTACAGTCCATGATGTCCAGATAATTTATCTCGTCAAAGAGATGCTTCTGGGCATAAGCGGCATAGACATTGGTCACGCCTGGGTCAAACCCTGAACCTAGAAGGGCCATGAGTCCTTTCTTCCTAAATCTGTCCTGGTACTCCCATTGCCAGCGGTACTCGAAGTGAGCCTCGTCCAATGGTTCGTAATTGGCTGTGTCTATATAGTCGACCCCCGTCTCCAGGCAGGCGTCCATTATGTGAAGGTCCTGATAAGGAAGGGCCAGGTTAAGCGCCACATCGGGCCGGAATCTCCGGATCAAAGCGGAGAGTTCAGACACGTTGTCGGCGTCCACCTGCGCGGTCTCAATCTGCATGCCGCATCTCTTCCTGATGTCTCCGGCTATTGCCTCGCATTTGGATAGCGTCCTGCTGGCCACCATTATGTCTCTGAAGACTTCGGGAGCCTGTGCGCATTTGTGCGCAGCCACGGTCGCCACGCCTCCGGCCCCGATTATCATAATCCTTCCGGTCTTTTTTATATTAGTCATAACCGTCCTCCCGTAACTGAGATTATTTCGACATTACTGGCGCCGCGATCAACAAGGGGTCAAGAATACTCTCTCGCTGAAGATTTATCCACAGGCAGGAAGCGTCTATCGCGCCTCTTATGAATTGAGGAGCATGAGAAATTCTCTCGCCACCTTTGAAGCGCAAATTGAAGAGACAAAGGCCGCATCGTAGTCAGGCGCCAGTTCAACTATGTCCGCTCCTATAATGTTCGCGCCTCTTAAAACGGCAAAATACTCCATGACTTCTCTAAACGTGAGTCCACCGGGCTCAGGAGTCGTTACGCCGGAAGCCAGCGACGGATCAAAAACGTCGAGATCAAAGCTCACATATACGTGCGTATCTGGTTTCATGCGGCCCGCGAGCGACGCCGGCGAGTCGACAGGGACAAGTTCTTCAAATTCCTGCCTGGTTCCTGACCGTATTCCTACCTGCAAAATCCCAGTCCTGCCCAGTTCCTTCACCCGCTTCATGACCGTCGCATGAGAAAGCCTCTGTCCTTCATATTCGTCTCTGAGGTCGCAATGGGCATCGAAATGCACTATCTGTATGTCTCTGAAACGCTTTTTTACGCCTTTCAAAACAGGGTATGTTACGAGATGTTCGCCGCCTAATACGAGAATTTTCTTGCCTTTCTCCATCAGCACAGTCACCGCATCTTCAATGAGCCCCAAGGAGTACTCAAGATCGCCTGGGCGGAGCTCAAGATTACCCGCATCGTAAAAGATTGTGTCCTCCAAGTCCTGCTTAAGATAGGGACTATACGTCTCAAGAGTCCACGATGCCCTCCTGATGCTGTCAGGGGCAAACTTTGTCCCACCTCGAAAAGAAGACGTAGCCTCCAGCGGGCATCCGACTATAATAATTCCAGCCGGTTTCTCGTCCCCGGCGGACCCCATGTATCTCTCATTGAAGACGCCTTTCATGGGTGCTCATCCTTACGAAATGTGGGTGTTATGAAAAATACGGCGATATTCCCGCTATGACATTTTGACCGCAGCGCAACCTTGTGGGCGAAGGAGTGTCGGACCATTTTTCTGCAAACCAATCCGGGTCAATCCCACAAGACCACGCCCGCGAAGACGGCACCGATGGCGATGACTTTGCAGGTAGCTGAAATAGACTTTATCTCTTTAATCTCCCGCTGTCTCAGCTCCATCCCTTTTTCCACCATCTTTTTGACCTGCTCGACAACGACGCTCTCTTCGGCTCGCGCAGAATACTCCATGATAAGGCCGGCCCGATTCGAATCCGTGGGTATACCTATTGCCACAGCCGCAGATATTGTTTCTCCGGGAACATCGCTATAAAGAGATGCATAGGCTACCGGTACAAGTGCGCCTTGAGGCATTGGTACCGGGGCCGGTATCATTTCCTCACAGCCCGGAGGTAGAATACTACTCATTTTTACAAGGTTGGTATCTCCGACGCCCGAAGCCAAAAGAGCGCCGTCAAAAGCATTCAGTAGTGAGAATCCTTCGGAGGAACCGCTCACAAGGAAAAACTTCGTGGGTGTTTTAATAATCACTTTGACCACCTCTCAAACTCTTTAATACCCAACAGGTTTGTGGGTGATTTCTTTACCTAAGAAATCCAGATTACCCTTATTATTACCGATTCTTTTGCCGTCGAATGCGCTAAAAATTAGGGGGCGAAGAGACCCATAGGACAAGCGCCTTATTCGTTCGCCTGTTCGCTATAAAATGCTTCCTTGTTGCCCTGAAATAAAAACATTCGCCCTTTTTGAGCTTGTACACCTTTCCTCCAAGTGAAAGCTCAATACTTCCGGACAAAACAAAACCAAACTCTTCTCCCTCATGAGGCTCTTCCTCGGGTGTCTTCTCTCCTGAGGCCATTTCCAGGAGCGCAGGGTCCATCATCCTGTTCTGGGCGGCAGGCACAAGTATCTGAAACAGCTTTACGTCGTCCATCTCAAGGTCGACTCTGTCTTTCAGCTTGAAAACTATCTTTTCGTCATAAGCACCATTAAAAAAACTGGACGGTTTTTCGTCCAAAGCATCAAGGATGCCAATGAGGCTCTCCACGGACAAAGAGGTCAGATTCCTCTCTATTTGCGAGATAAAACCTTTTGTAAGGCTCGCCCTCGAGGCAAGCTCCTCCTGCGTAAGCGATTTCGCCTGTCTCAACATCTTTATTCTCTCGCCAATGCTTGATCCGCCAATATTCATATCACTAACAATATAAGCTCACTGAAAGTTTACAGTATTAAACAAAATAATCGGCTTTATTGTCAAGTAAAATTTTATTTAACTTTTAGTACTACTATGCTAAACTTAGATATTCAAACCGCAATGCTCGGCAAAGACGCGATTTTACATTTTTTTATAGCAAAAGGCATCCGCCATCTCTTCTATCTCCCTGGCATCCACAGCCTTCCCCTGAGCGAAAGTTTCAGAAGGCACAAAATCCAGGTTATCATGGGAAGACATGAGCTGGACCTTGCATATATGACTATCGGATATGCCGAAGCTTCTGGTGGGCCAGGTGTGCTGATCGTCACTCCTGGCCCGGGTCTCGGTAATATTATCTCGGGCTGCATGGAGGCGCACGCCGGCAATGTGCCGCTATTGATCCTGCACGTTGACACAGGAAGAGAGGAAATCGGCAAGGGCATACTTCATGAACTGGCAGCAGTGGAAGCGCTTTTCAGACCAATTACGAAGGCGGTCTTTGCCGCGTCCCGCAAAGAAGAGGTTGTTCCTGTGCTTAGAGAAGGTTTCCGGACGATGATCACAGGGCGCCGGGGGACCGTACTCGTCTCCATCCCTTACAGATTCTTTGAAAAAGATATTTCTGCTGAAAACGAAGAACATGAAGAGCGGGAGGTTTCACCTGAGTTGGACGGGGCCATGGAAGTGCTTGAAGGGTGCCATAAGCCCGTCATAATCGGAGGAAAATCCCTCATGAGAGAAGATCTGGGAATGGCCGTCAAAGCAATTTGCGAGGAGAAGGGGATACCTTTTCTTACGACTACTTCTGGTAAAGGCGCTATATCCGAGCTGAGTCGCTGTGCCTTCGGGAATGTGATGGCAAAGGGCCTTGCCAGAGAGATTGTGTCATCGGCGGACATGGTCATTGCCCTGGGCACGAGACTCCGCGACATGGATGTGAAAAGACGGGGTGTTAAGATACATAAGCTTGTCCATATAGACGTGGATGACGCTTGGATAGGCAGGAACCATGGGGCTCACCTCGGCGCCTCAGGAGACCTCGGGACTGCCCTCGGCGGAATTCGTAAGATCCTCAAGAATTCGAGATTCGACTGGGATATGGACCTTCTGAAAGAAAAGGAACGCCGGGAGAGGGAGACCCTAAAAAAAGGTTCGACAGGATTCAGGGTCATGCAGATCATAAGAGATGCCGTCCCGCCCGAGACGACAACCGTATGGGACTTAAGTCTCGTGGGATACTGGGCCGAATATTATTTTCCCGTTGTCCACCAGAGGACATTCATCATGCCCACCGGCGTCGCCCCCACTTTTTTTAGTTTTCCCGCAGCTCTGGGCGCAAAGCTTAGCCGCACCGATCAGCCGGTTCTCTCGGTAACGGGAGACGGCAGCTTTCTTCCCTGCGCCAGTGACCTCGCCACAGCAAAACAGTACAACATCCCCGTGGTGATCCTCGTATACAACAGTGGCGGCTTCGGAATCCTGGAGGAATATATGGATTCATCATACGGTATTCGTAGTTCCATGGCCCTGGCTAATCCCGACTTCACAAAACTTGCAAAGTCTTTTGGTATCAAGGCGAAAAAGGCCGGTACATTGGACCGCCTGAAGGGTTTGTTTCGAGATGATGTCACGTGGGATGAGCCATTCCTTATAGAGTTGGATTTACCGGCCTTTCCACCACCGTGGAAATTTATCTTTTAATCAGGGTCCGGCTTAAGCGCGAACGACACCTGAACATTGAACGGGCCTTGAGAAGTCTTCTTCCGGCAAGACGAGCTCCGGTCCGTGGGCACGGGCTTCCGAAAAAGAAAGGTCTGCATCGCGGACAGTCAGGTTTAAGCGCGGCATGCCGCTAAACGCCAGCGTGTTCCTGTATGCTTTCTCGTCGACAGCAAAAGCGGCTGAATCCAACATGGGAGGGAGGGGGCAACGAGAGGCTTTCAGGCAGATTGGCTACTGGAAGGCATCTCACAGGTTTTCCCCGACTAATTTCGGACAGCCAAGTCTCTCATATCTGAAACAATCCATGACATGATCATTCACCATACCGACGGCCTGCATGAAGGCATAGCAGATCGTCGTACCCGTGAACTTGAACCCTCTTTGGACCATGTCTTTGCTCATAGCATCGGATTCTGGTGATCTGGAGGGAACCTCCGTCATTCTCTTCCACTCATTCTTAATTGTCTTTCCGCTGACAAATCTCCAAATATATGTATCGAAGCTTCCAAATTCCTTTTGTACCCGCAGGAACACTGCGGAGTTGGTGACGACCGCCTTAATCTTTAACCTGTTCCTCACGATATCGGGGTTAGCGCACAACGCTGAAATGTCGCTCTCCGAGTACATGGAGATCTTCCCTGCGTCGAAATTGTGAAACGCCGTTCTGTAACCGTCCCGTTTTTTGAGAATGGTGGACCAGCTCAGTCCAGCTTGGGCCCCTTCAAGTATGAGAAACTCAAACAGTTTTGTGTCATCATGGATTTCTACGCCCCACTCTTCATCATGGTACGCCCTGAGGAGGTCACTTCCTTCAGCCCATTCGCAACGCTTCACTTGTATGCCCACCTTGTCGTAGTCAGTCTATGGAAGGAATCCTTCCCTTACTCCAGGTCCCCTCCCCTCTTCCCTTATCTTGTCTTTTAATGCAGGTCATGTCAAGACGCTTTTCCAGGAATTTGCACACAGGTACGTAGAGCCGATTTATACAGTCCCGAAGGACTGTGGCAACGAATTTTTTAGGAGAGGACAACCACTGAAGAATTGTCTTTCGAACAGCAGCTGTCCTGTTTAGGAAGCGATGGCCCCTCCTGATCCCCCCCTGAAGGGGCCATCGCCTAAGAGATATGCAAATGAGGAAAAGCATGTAGAATTTTTATTCGGCATACTATATGTGTGGTAACCGGCGATAGTTATCCGGGACCCATGTCCGATGGGCCGATATCCATCTTTCATACTGCCACCCACCACAACCTTCTGTTCCATCATTACCCCTGAGACTGCTCCCTGGAACTGACTGGCACGGTCTTTGCCGAACTGATTTCCCTGTTTTCGATGCTCTTCAGCGCTTCATTCTAATCTATTGCGTTCCCGGCTATAACACCGGCGAAGGCGCCTCCGGCGGTTCATATTGAAGTGCCTGTCATGTTTCCAAAATGATCTGGCCCGCAATAACGCCTACACTCTCGCCCAGATAGCGCCCTTTTTTAGGTGTTGTAACCTGGGGAGACGCACAAAAAAACAAGTAGTGCCATCACGAAAATAACTATGTATTATATTAACAAGTTCTTTTTCGTCCTTAACCCGTCCACCTCCCGATTCATCATATGCACTGTTATTTTAAGATGCAATATTGATGCCGATAAGCGGGATTGACTTGTAACTTTTGAATAATACGGGTATTCTTCTGTCAATATTTCCACAACCGATCCCATATGATCGTCAAGGAATTGACAATTAGCAACAGCTCCTGTCATGAAACCCACATATGTAATATTAATCTTCACCGGGAAAAACAATTTGGTCCGGTTTTTTTACCGGTTTTCTTGGTGTGCAGCGATAAATGTCGGCGAGAAAAGATTCTTTCGACATATTTGTCGGAAATATGTTCCCCCCCCCATTCCCATCGCGAGAAAGAGGGACATAAAAAAATAAAGTCGAATGCCTCGTCAGTTCCCTCTGAGGGCACACAAATTCGGAGTGCCTGCTTCCCAACGCCTGAAATATTGATTTTGCGACGCTTTATGAATCCGAGAACGCCTGGGTAGCGGCCAAGAGACACTCTACAATGAACCTCCCCGCCGCTTGCGGCGTGGTATCCCGGGGTTTACGACTGACTTTGAAGCGCGTGCCTTAAGGGGCGGGGAATTAGACCCGTAGAGATTAAATTTTCGCTACTGCAGGAGCACAGAAGAATCAGATGACTTTTCAAGCATATCGGCTTCATCCGCTTTTTCTATGAGCCAATGTCCTATCACTCTGGCAATCTCCGGCCTTACCAGGATTCCCGCCATAAGGATGCGTTCCACGGAAGGGCCTTTGGGTTCCTGGATCGTTTCCACTCTGTGGCCTGTGGCCTCGTTCACATCGATCGTGGTTACCGTAGGCGCCTCTGGCTTTTCCAGAACAAGGTCAAAACATACCATTCCGTAAGGAGTTACTCCACCCCATACACCAGAAGCCGGTATTATCCGATACTCACTGTCCTTTCTCGCTTTCACCTTAATCTGTGCCATTTTCCCTCCTCTTTGTTTTCCCGTTCTGCAACCGTCTTAAAAAGGCGGCTACTATCAAGGCGTATGCCGTTCGTCATTGCTGCATACTGCCCATGCAGCGAACAGGACAGACCTTCTCTTTTCATTTATACGACAGTATGCTATCATAAAAAGTCGTACAATATGGACAATATAGTATATAAGAGAGCCATAATGACATATATTATTTTATTTCTGGCCTTGGTTCTTCCTTTCTGCCTTTCGGCGAACGATTCTATAACGGCCAAATCATACATCCTGGTGGAAAAAGATACGTTTCAGGTGATAGCGGGCAGAGATTATGAGAGGAAGCTGCCTCCTGCAAGCACTACCAAAGTGATGACCACCATCCTTGCAATCGAAAAGCTTGACGGCAAAGAGATGATCACCCCCGACCCTAACGTCCTGAAGTTTCCCAGGTCAAAACTCTACCTCGTACCCGGCAATCAGTATACCTCCAGCGATCTTATGAAAGGTGCGATGATTGAGTCCGCTAATGATGCAGCCTACACGCTTGGTGCCTATATAGGAGGATCCGAGGAGGATTTTGCCCGCATAATGACCGAGAAAGCCCTTGCTATAGGCGCTGAGAATACTAATTTCAAAAACGCCTCCGGCCTTTACGTGGAAGGTCAGTATACCACATGCTATGATCTTGCCCTCATATTCAAATATGCCCTTTCCAGCGAGAGGTTCAGGGAGATTATATCCACCAGGTATTTCCTGTTTCATGACCGGCAAAGATCGACACGATATAAAAATCATAACAGATTCCTCTTCTGTTTTGAACCGGCCATAGGAGGAAAGACAGGCTTTACTCAAGCATCAAAGCATTGCTATGTGGGCGCCTTTGAAAAAGACGGCAAGGAATATATACTCTCCCTCCTAGGCAGTCGAGATCTGTGGGGGGATTCGGTCCTCCTATTGAAAAACCTCTATGAGCAACTCCCCTCGGATAGAGAGATGAGGCTGGCAAAAGCGCATTCTCTTGTCCTCACATCGTATCATGAGCAGACGAAAAAGAAACCGGCGGCGGAGAAGAAGCATATTTCAAAAAAGAAAACCGGAGCCAGCAAGAAGCACATCGTTAAGAGAGTAAAGAAAAACAGCAAGCCGTAATGAAGGGCAATAACTACACGACCATTGTGCTCATCCTTCTTCTGCTCCTCGTTTTTCCGTTCAGGGTCTACGGAATAACCGTGGAAGAAGAAAAAAAGTACGGACGGGAGATGTACTTCCAAATCGCCCGTGCAGTGCCGATCAATAATGATCTGTACATATCTTTTTACCTCCACTCAATGCAGGAAAGGCTTGAAGCGGCAACCAGCCTTGAGCTCCCCATAGTCTTCACCGTCATAGATTCTCCCACAGTCGACGCATTCGCGTCCATCGGGGGCTATGTATTCATAACCACCGGGCTCATCAGTCTGTGCGATAAAGAAGAGGAACTCGCAGGGGTTATGGCCCACGAGTTTGCCCATATTTCGAAAAGACACGTGGCCAAGGCTATTGAAAAGCAGAAATTCATGACCTGGACAACACTGGCGACCATGCTTGCTGCAGCTCTGATCCCAAGCCCGGCGGGTAAATCAGCGGTCCTAAGCGCCGGCCTAGGCGGCGCCCAGCAGATGGCGATCACCTATACTAGGGAAAATGAAGAAGAAGCGGATGAGGTTGGCTCTGCAAACGCAGACAAGGCCGGCTACGGCGGCCTTGGCACGGCCGAGTTTCTGAAGAAATTGAGGATAACCTCGGATAACAAAATGGTACCGCGATACCTTCTTACCCATCCGCACCACGGGGAAAGGATCGTGAAGATTGGGAACCGATGGAGGAACAGTACCGTCAAGTTGGATACCTCCTTTTTCCCTTATGTGACGGCAAGGGCGCAGATCCTTTACAGGACCCCAGGGTTGGGTATTGAGGAGATATGGATGAACAAATACCTCAGAGACAATACGGATCCTGTGAATTGCTATGCCGCCGCCCTCATTTATTCCATGAGGGGGGATACAGATGAATCGGTACGAGTCGCTTCAGGCATCAAGTCGCCTTACAGAGACATATTTTTGGGGGAAATGCTTGTTAATGCGCGGCGATACAAAGAGGCGACGGACTTGCTCAGATACGAATCGAACCCTATCGGTTGCTATTTTCTTGCAAAGGCATATGAAGGGGGCGGTGACCGGCCAATGGCTGTGAAGGCGTACAAAGAGATACTCAGCTACGCAAACATCTACCCGGAATTATATAGCAGGCTCGGCATGCTTTGCGGCATGATGGGCAATGAAGGGGACGGATACCGATTTCTCGGCAGTTATCATCTGGTGCTTGGAAATGTTGATCAGGCACGAACCAATTTCGAAAAAGCGGTGAACAGGTACGGAATAAACTCGAAAGGTGGTCAAGAAGTGGTGAATCTTCTCGACAGACTGCCAAGTAAAAACAAGAAATAATCCATGCTGATGACAGGAGGAGCCGAGGGTCACTTGGGACCCTTATGAATATATTCACTCATCGTCTGCTCAACTTGGCTATGCCCGGGAAGTAATCGACCGCCTCAATCTCTCGGGAAGATAAGAATATCCTTGTTGATGTCGGTTGTTGGGACGGAAGAGCGACCGCTTAATTCCTGCGCCGTGTCACGCTCTGGTCAGTCACCGGCATGAGACCGCTCGCTTGAGAGCATTAAGCAAACTATGCTATGAAAACATACCAGACGGAGGGTAGGAGGGTATCCATGACTCTCGTTCTGTGAGCCGGATGTATGCAAAATTGAGCCGGCAATAAGGTTTCATATCATATTTTTCAAACGCCGCTCCCTGTATTATGTTCCTTATCCTAAGTGAACTGAAGTCATATGACGCCAGGTTATTAAGGCTCAGCATCCTCTGGACTAGAGCGGGCGCTGCGAGAAAGGCAGTCGCCTTTTTCCGCTTAATAGACGACCTTACAGATGTCATGTGCCGCGGTAGAATTGATGAGCGCATGCCTGACAACACCCTATTTTTGGTGCACACGTCCGATAATGTTTTTTTATAAGTAAGTAAAAACTGGGTTGGGACAGAGCTTCATTTTGTATTTTTATTCTTCCACCACGGTCTTTGCAATGTTCACCCCACGGTCATAACATTGCTTGCCAAGGAGGGATAAATAATATTTTTAGAAAGGTCCCGCGGAAAGTAAGCGTCAGTCTCGCGGGCTTTTGGCCTATCCATGCCATATAAAGTATAGAATCGGCAGTCCCGATTCTATACTTTACTGGATAAAGCTTACCTCAATTGAGAATTTCGATTATTAACTTGTCGCCATCCCGCTCGACATTAAATATGAAATACTCGTTGGTTCTGGTATTTATGATTGTATAAGTGCCTGTTTCCAATGCATCTTTCTTAATTTGTATGCCATCATCACGGAGAACTGTTTGCGAATAAACATCTAACTGATCCTCCACACCTCGTTCATTGATGTACCAAAAATAATATTTTTGCCATTGTTGGAGGCGTCTACATCAATACCAAGCGCATCCCAGCAGTTGATAAGAAGTCCATCCGAGGTAAACGTAAACCCATCGGGCAGTTCTGATTCCGATGACGCAACAACAGAAACGTTACCTCCACAAGCGTTAAACTCATAATTCCATTTGCCGCTGTTGCCTCGCATATTCTTGATATTTACACAGAAATCATAAGTGCCCTCTTCGGCGTATGTTACTGTAAATGTAAACTCAACCGTGTCCTCTTTTGCAATCAGGGTAGGTTTACTTGCTGAGATACCGCTTGTGTTATGGCCAAACGGCGTCACGACTATCTGTGGAAGGTCTGCACTTTTGCTTATGTTTGTAATTGCGACTTTGTAGGTTACATCAGTCTAACCGCCAGATAGGACTATTTTTGTTTTGTCGTCAGGTGTAGTATTTACATAAACGGTGGAATCGTATGCCGGAGTAGCCATTGTGGGGATTGCAAAGGCAAACGCCATTGTAAATACAAACGCCAAAAATGATAGTTTTTTCATTGTTTCGTTTCCTCCAAAATAAAATTTTTTGCCTCCTTGCTAACGCGCAACGTGATTGAGCGGCCACTTTTATTTTGGAGTTGTGGTTCTCTGTTTTCAGCTTTACTTTTCGGGGAGCCCAACAATCCCATTTTGGATAAGTTTTACACTCCACCATTTTCATCCTAATAGGGATTATGATTGAAAAGTATCAAATTTGACAACACCTTAATTGGTTACAATTATATACACTTTTTTGTTTTGTCAATGGCTGAACTGTAAATTATTCCTACTTTTCCGGGAAAAGTTTCCGAAGCCATCCATCAAGATATGACGCTTCATACAGGCAGCTTAGTGGAACATAGACTGACGGAAGCCAAAAAGACCAGCGAGCCTACAGTTGGAAATGCCAGAAAATTTACAAATTTAGGCTTGACCGTGCTGGAACTTTATGTACAATATAAAAATACAGTATTACCAGTTAAATATCCGAGTATTCTATGTCAATGGTTTGCCATAAAAGACGGACAGGAAAACACATATGATGGAACAAGACGGCGCGAGTGCCTTTGGTTGTATGCCTTTGTGCGCTTCCCCGCAGGGTTTCATGGTATTCTGTTCTTTAAAGATGACACGACTATACATATATACATACACAGGGCAAACTGTTTCCTCAGAGAGCGGCAACCGAAAAGGAAACACACAATATCAGGGATTGATTTCCCGGAATAAGGAGCGTTTCATGATAAAAACCAGAAAAAACAGGCCCTTGGCAATGCTCATTTCAGTGGCGGTTATGCTCACCATGATACCAATGACGGCGACTTCCGCATCTGCGGCACAGTTTCCAATAGTGGCCGGAGTCCATCATTCCCTCGCGCTAACAGGAGATGGTACGGTATGGGCATGGGGAGATAATACTTACGGTCAGTTAGGCGACAAGACCACTACCAGTAAAAATATCCCCGTGCAGGTGAAAGTCGAAAGCATAATTGCTCTTGCCGCCGGAGCCCATCATTCCCTGGCACTAACAAAAGATGGTACGGTGTGGGCATGGGGAGATAATGCTTACGGTCAGTTAGGCGATGGGACCACTGCTCAAAAAAATACCCCAGTGCCGGTGTATCAACCACCACAAAAATTATCCCTCATTAAACCACCACCATTTACAGCCCTTGCCGCTGGAGCTGATCATTCCTTGGCGCTAAAAGAAGATGGTACGGTGTGGGCATGGGGACGGAATAATAACGGTCAGTTAGGCGATGGGACCACTGCTCAAAAAAATACCCCAGTGCAGGCGCAGGTCAAAGGTGTAATTGCTCTTGCCGCTGGAGCTGATCATTCCTTGGCGCTCCTTCCTCCACAAATGAAATGCGGCAGCGGCCCGTTATTGGCATGGGGAGATAATGCTTACGGTCAGTTGGGCGATGGGACCACTGCCAGTACAAATACCCCAGTGCCGGTGAAAGGCGGCAATTCGTACTTCAGATGTCCCTAAAGTGCTTTTCGCTTGCGCTGTTCCCGTGCAAGTATTGGATGAAGGCGGCCAAGGCTTAATGTAAAGCAGGGGGGTTTCGACTACAATATAGTTTGGTGGGCCATTATAGGCCATTAGAACCCAGCAGAGGGGCATGTTTGACATCGCAACGGTGTGTTAGCCGGTGAAATAAGGAATGGCCGGGCCATAGGTTACAAAACCTTCTGACCCGGCCGGAATGGGTCATATCTTTGACGGTCTGGTATCCTGGAAGAAAATAAGCGTACGTAACTTTGATATACCGATCGCTCAATAAGACATAAAGCCCGTCGAGGCCATTTCAGTCCTGACGGGCTTTTCTTGCACTTTTTTATAAAAATAGCAGTACACCATCATAATAGACGATATTCTTCCGGCCACGGCCTTAAATTACAATTGGCTGAATACTGTCGCGCGCGGGTTACCCAAGACCCTCCTCAACAGAAAGAAGGCTTGCCGTCTCATCGTTTTACAGAAAAACCTCTGGATTCAGCGACAATCGAGAAATAATCAAGAAACAGAAAGCATGATCAAAACTCGCCCCAAAGCCTGACAACTAGCGGTTGTTAATCTACATAGACACTGCCACCCCCCCACCGATCCCCGCTGGAAGTCCGTGCGAGTCCTAAACCATTGAAGTCGAGCCTTTTTGCGTGTATAATTAGTGTAGGTAGGGATATTTTCGTTGGATTTCGTTTCTTGACAAAAATTTGAGATGCTATTACCTTAATAAGGTTGAAAAGGGCCTATGGCAGTATTAACGGAAAGAGAAAGAATGGTTCTGGAGCTCATAGTGGACAGCTATATCATATCCGCAGAAGCTGTCGGCTCAAGAACAATCGCAAAGTCCATGCGCAACAAGTTGAGTTCAGCCACCATAAGAAACATCATGGCGGATCTGGAGGAACAGGGTTTTCTTTATAAGCCTCATGTGGTCGCGGGAAGGATTCCAACGTACAAAGCTTTCAGATATTATGTAAACTCCATGCTTGTCTTGAGAAGCCTTCGAAGAAGAGAGATGCAGGTCCTTGAAAGCCTTTTCAAGCCGCGATACGCCCATGTTGAAGGTCTTATGGAAGACGCCTCTAAGGCCCTGGCGTCCATTTCAAAGTTTACGAGCATAGTAGTTGAACCCAGAGTCAATACGATGCTCTTTAAAGAGATTGAATTCGTGAAGCTGTCGAAGCATACGGTTCTGACCGTCTTTGTCACTTCGGCGGGCATTGTCCATAACCGCCTCGTAGAGGCAGAAGAGAACTTCAGCCCCGTATTTCTGAACAGCATGAAGAATTATATGAATGAAAAATTCAGCGGAGTACCGTTTTATACCCTCAAGGAAGAGATTCTAGAAGATGTAGAAAAAGACAAGGAGAGCTATGCCAGGCTCCTCGGAAAGATAAAAGAGACAATTGAAAATATCATGGAAGAGGAAGACCAGAGAGAAATCTACATTGAAGGCGCTTCCAAGATGATGGATATGCCGGAATTTTCCGATTTGGCGCGACTGAAGGAGCTCTTTCACACTCTGGAAAGGAAAGAAAAACTGCTCCGGCTTCTTGACAGTTGTCTTAAAGAAGAAGGCATCCACGTAATTATGGGAACAGAGAGCGAAATTAAAGAAATGAGGGACTTGAGCATTATCACGTCCACGTACCGTATTGGAGAGAAAAGCTATGGGGTGCTTGGGGTTATAGGTCCCATAAGAATGAATTACGGGAAGATTATACCTATAGTAAACTACACGGCAAAAACACTGACAGATATTCTGTCCATAATGTAGGTACAGAAGAGGAGTAGACAGATGAATCGCAGACGGGGAGAAGGCTTGGAAACGGAAGATAACGGAAAGACTATAGAAATACAGGAAAAAAGTGAGGCTTGTGAGGAGCACAAGAAGAAAGAAGATCCTGTCGAAGAACTTCAAAAGGAGATTGAAACAAAGAATGGTCTGATCAAAGACCTGCAAGACAAAATGCTTTATCTCCACGCAGAGTTTGAAAATTTCAAAAGATTGAAGACAAAGGAGGTCCAGGAGATCCTTAAGTACGGCAACGAGACGCTTCTTCAGGAATTGATCCCGGTACTTGACAATATGGAGATGGCGCTCAACCATGCATCCCATACGGACGACGTGAAGGCCATTGAGGAAGGAGTGAAGATCACCTTTAACCAGTTCCTCAAGGTCCTTGAGAAAGCCGGAGTTGAAAGGATCGAAGCAGTGGGGAAAAAATTCGACCCCAATCTTCATGAGGCCTTATACCAGGAGGAACGAGCTGACATGGAACCCGATACCGTCATCTCGGAGACACAGAAGGGTTATACGCTGAACGGCAGAATAGTGAGACCTTCCAGGGTATCGGTCTCAAAGAAGCCGGAAGTTCAATAGGGCTTGCTTTTTCTCGGATTAGATTATGAAAAAAGATTATTATTCAATTCTGGACGTTTCGAGAGATACATCGGACGATGAGATAAAAAAGGCGTATCGGAAGCTTGCTCTCGAATATCACCCCGACCGGAACCCAGGAAACAAGGAAGCGGAAGAGAGGTTCAAGGAGATCAGTGAAGCTTATGCGGTCCTGAGCGACAGCCAAAAAAGGGCAAGGTACGATCGATTTGGCTCCGATGAAGGCGCCGGTTTCGATTTTGGATTCCAGGGCGGCAATTTTAACAGCGTTTTCAATGACTTCTTCGGCGACTTCTTCGGCGCCCAGCAGCGGCATAGAGAAACGAAGGGCGCTGACCTGAGATACAATCTCAGCATAGAGTTCGAAGAGGCGGTATTCGGCGTAGAAAAAGATATTGAGATACCGAAAGACGAGAAATGTCCGGACTGCGGCGGCACAAGAATTGAGCCTGGCCATCAGCCGGTCGTCTGTAAGGCGTGCGGTGGCAGAGGTCAGGTGCGCGATACCCATGGATTCTTTACCATAAACAGGACCTGTGGCACATGCGGCGGTGAGGGTCACGTTATCAAAAATCCCTGCAAGCGCTGCAAGGGAAAGGGAGTCGTGAGGACACAAAAGAAGCTCAACGTGAAAATTCCTCCTGGCGTCGATACGGGAGCCCGGCTCAGACTGAGAGGGGAAGGGATGCGCAGGCCAGGCGACACGATTCCAGGCGATCTATACATCGTCCTTAACGTTAAAGAACATCCCCTCTTTGAACGGGAGGGAGACAATATCCTTGTACAGATGGACGTTGGTTTTTCTCTCCTGTCTCTCGGGGGGCGTATCTCAATCCCTACCATAGAGGGGGAGACAGACCTCGATATTCCTGCAGGTACGCAGCCGGGGAAAATATTCAGGCTCAAAAATCTTGGAGTGGCCAAATCGAATGGATACGGGCGAGGTGATGAGATCGTCTATCTGAACATAGTAATACCACAATCCCTCACAGAGAGACAGAGGCGGTTAATGGAAGAATTATCCGTGGAGCTTGGTGACCATGCGGGGGGAACGCGGAAGAGGTTCAAAGATAAGGTTAAAGACTTTTTCGACCGTCAGTCTCAGTAAAAAGCCTCAATAACCGACATAATGATTTGCGCGTCATTCCCGAATCTCAGCGCGCTCATCTGTAGTCGCACGCGGCAGGTAAAGACAAAAAACAAACCGGTCATAACAAGAGAAGATGCGGTAATAAATATTGCCGCATCTTCTCTTTTCCCGTTTATTCGGCTCCTACCCTTCCGCACCCTTTGTCGATGCGCTCTCCACCATGAGTCTGGCGATCATTTTCGAGAAAGCCGCAGGGTCTTTGGGTGGTGAGCCTTTAAGGACGAGAGCCTGGTCATAAAGAAGCTCTATATATTCCTTGAGCGCCTCGTTCTTCTTATCCTTTTCAAAAAGGTTGTTCATGGCAACGAGAAGCGGATGGTTCTGGTTTATCTCCAGGACCTTCTTGTTTTCGGGCACCTCCTGGCCCATGGCCTTGAGGAGCTTCTCCATCTGGGGGTCAAGATCGTCTTCCTCGCCCACGAGGACACACGGGGAGTCGGTAAGTCTTCCCGAGAACCTCACATCTTTCACGTCTTCTTTTAGCCTGTCTTTTATGAGCTCAAGCAGCTTTCCGTACTTCTTCTCCTCTTTCTCCTTCTCTTCGGGCGTGCCGAGGTTGATATCACCCTTCAACACCGATTTCAGTTTTTTCCCTTTGAATTCGAGGGTGTTCATGACGAAATCGTCGATCTCATCAAGGAATATGAGCACTTCGTAGTCCTTCTCCCTGAACGCTTCAAGGTAAGGTGATTTCAATACATCCTTCAAGCTGGTGCCCGTGATGTAATAGATCTCGTCCTGACCATCCTTCATGTTATCCACATATTCTTGGAACGTGGTGAGTTTATTTTCCTCGGTCTTAGTCGACGGGAAGAGAAGCAGATCGGCGATGGCCTCCCGCCTCTGGAAATCATAATGGATGCCTTCTTTCAGTATTCGGCCGAACTCGCTGTGGAATTCACGGTACTTCCCGTAATCGTCTTTCTTCAGCTCGTTGAGTACTTCAATGACCTTCTTTATTACACTTGTCTTGATAGTTTCTACGAGCCTGTTGTTCTGAAGTATCTCTCTTGATACGTTGAGCGGGAGGTCGGCGGAATCAATTACCCCACGCACAAACCGAAGATAGGGCGGTATCAAGTCCTCACAGTGGTCCATGATCTGAACTCTCTTCACGTATAGGGTCGGCCCCGCTTTGTAGTCCTTGTAGAGAATATTGAAAGGGGCTTTCGAAGGGACGAAGAGAAGGGCGCTGAATTCGGTGGTACCTTCCGCCTTGTAATGGATCACCTTCAGGGGCTCAAAGAAGTCATGAGAAACGTGCTTGTAGAATTCCTTATACTCCTCATCTGTCACCGCCGATTTATCCTTGAGCCAGATCGCCTTCATGGAATTGAGCGTCTCTTCTTCTTTTATCTTGACCTTCTGGCCTTTCGCGAGCTCGCTTTCCTGCTCTCGTTCCACATCCATCACAATCGGATGCTCAATGAAATCGGAGTATTTTTTAACAATACGGCGGATCTCCCACGACTCGAGATATTCCTTCTCCTCGTCTTTGAGATGGAGTATCACATCGGTGCCTTTCCCTGCCTTTTCAGCGTCTTCCACTGTAAATGCTCCGTCACCGGTTGACTCCCACCTGACGGCGCTTTCCTTTTGCCCGGCCCTCCTTGTGAGAACGGTGATACGGTCCGCAACCATGAAAGATGAATAAAAACCCACTCCGAACTGCCCGATGAGCTCCGGATTATCCTTTACCTCTCTGGCCTGCAAAGCCTCCAGGAATCCTTTGGTCCCGGAGTGGGCAATCGTGCCCAGGGCCTCTACCGCCTCAACTCTGGTCATTCCTAGTCCGTTGTCGCTTACGGTCAGGGTATTGGCGTCTTTGTCCACAGATATTTTTATTTTCCACCCCGTTTCATTCTCGAGAACCGCGCTATCTTGCAGAGACTCATACCGTGCCCTGTCGATCGCATCAGATGCATTGGAAATAAGTTCCCTGAGAAACACCTCTTTATGGGAATAAAGCGAGTGTATCATGAGGTCAAGGAGCTGTTTTACTTCCGTTTTAAATTCAAATTTTTCCACTGCCATAATCAATCACCCCATCTATCTTATTTTATTATTCCGGCGGTCATCCTATAATCCTAAGCCTTCATACATTGTTCTTTTCTTGGTAAGCCGGGACCGAAAAGATATATAAATTTATTAGTACAGCGAAGACGAAAAATCAAGACCTTCGTCCCAAGAAATCAACATTGACAAGCAAAATAGGGGCATCGGGCGATAGAGATACCGCCGGCCCTAATGTTGGCCGTACCGTGACCATAGCTCACACAGATCAAAACCGTTCTTTCTTTATTGCCTCCTTTTTAAATATTGCCATGTCCGCACACGAACAAGGGTGTCTATATCCAGGCCATGCTCAAGACAGATCGGCGTTTCCATGATGTACGTAACGGAAGTCTTTTAGGTTTCAGACATAAATGTGTCCTGAGGGCGCCAATGGTTTTATCCTGACAGTAACCGCGTGAACCTCATTTAATTGGCTAATGTTAGCGGAAGCGCCTATCACGTTTTGTTCCTCAACATGCGATGGACCAGGAAACAGGGCAGCGCGAATGAACCTCCCCGCCGCAAGCGGGGGGTATCCCGGGGTTTACGACTGACTATCAGGCAAGCGCGTACGCTTTAAGGGGCAGGGAATTAGACCCGTAGAGATTAAAAGACGTTCAAATAAGTCGGCTCTTGGCAACTGCGCCTTTCATGCCCTAGCCAGGGCCTCCTCACCCCCCCCATACCCCCCGTTAAAGAGATTAACCCAATTATATGATCTTCATCTTCTTTGCCGCATGGGTCAGCTCATCCCTGAAATCAGGATGGGCAATGCTGATCATGGATAAGGCCCGCTCCCGGACCGACTTGCCCTTAAGCCTTGCAACCCCGTATTC